>WFTD01000090.1 GCA_015485755.1 Patescibacteria group bacterium
ACTTAGTGTCTGATAACTAGTAAAAGCAAAAACATTCCAACATTCTGCAGAATGTTGGAATGTTTAAAATGGTTGCTGGTGTTAAAAAATCCTGCCGCTGGGGCAGGAAAATGATATGTATTAATTAAAAATTTGAAGCTGAATTCAAACCTTGTAAATCAAAAACATTATTGAAGGGCTCAATCTCCTCTGCTACCAAATCCTGGCTTAGCAAATCACTTACAACCAAAATCTTAACAACTCTCTCCAGAGCTCTAATCCATATACCATTGGCAAACTCCAACTTATCATCCAACAAATCAGTTCCATCCGGATCAAGAGCGTAAAAGCTACGATTGGCAGCAATAATATTCCCTGCATTAACAATGTACAAAAACCGTCCCCTAGAAACAGCCTTGCAAAAAGCAGCTTCAATATACTCATCCCTATTCAAACTCCTACGACGTTGCCATTCATCTGCCACTTTAAGGCGCTGATCACGACTGAGCAATGCTACCTTACTTAAAAAATCTACTGCCAAATTATGGTTAGGGCCCAAATCAAAAGATCTTACAATCACACTCATACTTCCTCCTTTTTTTAAAAGTGCAATTTTTAAAACCCTCAAACAAGAGGGTTTTATTTTTTATAAAACAACAGATTATTATTCCCAATCAACTAATATCCTAGCGTTTCTGCCACTGTGGTGCTCTTCTGGCTTTCTTTAAACCTGGCTTCTTTCTTTCTTTGATACGAGCATCTCTTGTTAAAAATCCTTGGGCTTTGAGCACTGGCTTTAAATTGTAATCCATATCCAACAAAGCCTTGGCTATGCCATGTCTCACTGCTTCAGCTTGGCCTTCAAAACCGCCTCCTTTGACTTTGATAGACAAATCAAACTTATCTGATCCGTCAACTTCTTGCAAGGGTGAAGTGGCAATAGCTACTATCTCAGGTGTGGGAAAATATTCATTTACTTCTTTCTCATTGACTACAACTACTCCTTTTCCTTTAGGATAGAGCCGCACTGTGGCAATAGCAGTCTTTCTTTTGCCTACCCCATAAAAATATTTACCTTTGAATGTTTTTTCATCTTTAGCAGTCATTGTTTATTTCTTAAAAGTTAATCTTCTTATTAAACGATCTCTCAATTTATTTTTTGGCAACATTCTATAAACAGCTAAGCGCAAAACTTCAGCTGGATCTTTGGCCATCATTTCCTCTAGCGTTCTAGACTTCAATCCGCCCGGATAACCAGAATGCCGATAATAAATTTTGTCTTTTAGTTTTTTGCCAGTGACCTTCATTTTATCAACATTGCTGACAACCACCCGATCGCCCATTGGCAAATGATAGGAAAAATCAACTTTATGCTTACCCCTAAGCAGCACAGCTATTTCACTGGCTAACCTGCCCAACACCTTGCCCGAGGCGTCAATATGATGAACTTTGATTGTTGTTTTAGTCTTTGCCATAAATCTTATTTCACTAATTCAATTATAACCATTTTTGCGCCGTCACCTTTGCGTGGACCTTTTTTAACAATTCTTACATAACCGCCTGGCCTTTCTTTGTATCTGGGTCCTAGCACTTCAAGCAATTTTTTGACGGAATTTTCAGTTGGCAACCGACTTAACAAAATACGGCGATTGTGCAAGGTGTCTGTTTTGGCTCTGGTTATCATTTTTTCTACCAACGGTCTTAATAATTTGGCCTTGGCCTCAGTCGTTTCTATTTTTTCATACAAAATCAAGCTCTCGGCCAAGTTTTTTAATAATAATCGCCGTTGATCTCTGCTTCTACCTAAAGTTTTTCCTTTCTTTAAATGTTTCATATGAATCTATTTTTATTCTTTCTTTTTGCTGGTTTTTTTCTTAGCTGGCGTAGTTTCGCCTGCTTTCTCTTTTAACAAAGAAAAATGATCAAGCAAAATATCCAATGATTTACTCATTGCTTCCTGGGGTGAAATTGAACCATCTGTTTTGATTGTCAACTTGAGCAGATCATAATTGATATCCTGCCCAACGCGAGCTGGTTCAACCTCCATACCTACATTGACAACTGGACTAAAAACCGCATCAACCGCCAAAACTCCAACTTCCAAATCCTTACTTTTTCTCGCTTCAACTGGAACAAACCCCAAGCCTTTTTCTACTGTCATCTCCATATCCAAAACTGCTTTTTTGTCAGTAATGTTGGCGATAACAAAATTTTTGTCAATAATTTCAACGTCAGAATTTTTCTCAATATCACCAGCTTTTACCGCGCCAACCTTTCCTTTTACTTGCAGGCGCAATTTAACTGGATCGTCAGTATGCAACTTCAACCTCAATGATTTCAAATTTAAAATAATTTGAACAACATCCTCCAATACACCGTCAATAGTAGAAAACTCATGATCAACTCCTTTGATCTTTACTTGGGTAATAGCAGCTCCTTCCAAAGAAGACAACAAAACTCGACGCAAAGCATTCCCCAAAGTGGTGCCGTAACCTTTCCAGCAGGGGCCAACTGTAAACTCTGCTTCATTTGGCCCTAGTTCCTGCCAAGATATATTTGTAGGTAAAGGTATATTAGGCATACATTTGTAATAAATGTTTAAAAATTCTAGCGTGAATAAAATTCAATGATTGAACGAAGGTCAAATAACAAAGTTGATTCGTCTATTTCTGGTTTGGTTACCACCTTGATTGAACCGGCTTCAATATCAATGGCCAGCCACCCTGGTATTTCTTTTCTATTTTTCCATTTAGCTGTCAAATCTTTTATGATTTTCTTTTCCTTTTTGTTCTCTTTGATAGTTACCACATCTCCTACTCGGCACTGGAAAGATGGAATATTAACTTTTCTGCCATTAACCAAGAAAAAGCCATGATTTACTAACTGACGGGCTTGGGCTCTGGTATCAGCCAAACCAGCGCGATAAACAATATTGTCCAACCGGCTCTCAAGCAGTTGTAATAAATTATGACCCGTATCGCCTTCTTTTGCCAAAGCCTTGTCAAAGTAATTGCGGAATTGCTTTTCTCTAATTCCATAAATACGCCTGGCTTTTTGCTTTTCTCTAAGCTGAATACCGTAAGTAGTGAGGCGCGGATAACCTTTGGGACCATGAACTCCCGGCGGATAATTGCGCCGACTCAAAGGATTTTTTGCCTTATCAAATAAATTAACTCCTTCTCGTCTTGATAGTTTATTTTTTGGACCAATGTATTTTCCCATAACCTTCAATTATTTACAAAATTATTTAGACGCGACGTGGGCGCGGCTGTCTAACGCCGTTGTGAGGAATCGGGGTTACATCCCTAATACTGACAATCTGCAAGCCGTTGGCGTTCAAAGCTCTAATAGCAGCTTCTCTGCCGCCGCCAATACCTTTGACAAAAACAGACACTTCTTTCAAGCCATAATCTTTAACTTTCTCTACAGCTGTCCTAACAATAACGCCAGCGGCATAAGGAGTTGATTTTTTGGGCCCTTTGAATCCGCACTGCCCGGCTGTAACAGTTGTCAAAACATTGCCATTCTGATCAGTCAAAGTAACAATGGTATTGTTGTAAGTTGACTTGATATAAGCCCGACCTCGCTTTACTATTCTCTTTTTCTTGCTGCGTTTGCTAGTATCGGCTACCATATTATTTC
>WFTD01000091.1 GCA_015485755.1 Patescibacteria group bacterium
AACTAACATTGCTTAAATGGATATTTGTTTTTGGGTTTATAATTTTACTATTGCTACTAAAAATAAAAAACATCCTTTCATTCAAGATGCAAAAAAATTAGGGAGAAATATAGAGCTTAAATAAAAAAACGAACAGGTCCGCTTTTATACAAAATTTCATTTTTCACAAAAATTGGCAGAAAAGGTGGGATTTATCATCCCCCACTAAGCGGAGAGGGCGGGATTCGAACCCGCGAAGGACTTTCATCCTTACCGCTTTTCGAGAGCGGCGCCTTCAACCACTCGGCCACCTCTCCACTCAGCAGGGGATATACCCAAACATTAACTTAAAATTACCCCGAGCTCAAACCAGCAAAACTGCTCAAACACGCCTTCCTGCCCGTCAAAGCCTGCAACTTCTATATCAATTATACCTCAACTTTGTTATAATAAATTAATCTTAAAGGTTAATCAATAACTTATGATCAAACATCAAATCCGCAAAGCTATTATCCCTGTAGCCGGAGCTGGCACGCGCTTCTTGCCGGCAACCAAAGCTATCCCTAAAGAAATGCTGCCGATCTTAAACAAACCAGTTTTGCAATATGTGGTAGAGGAGATTGTAGAGAGTGGCATCACTGACATTATATTTGTTACTTCCTACAACAAACGCGCTTGCGAAGACCATTTTGACAAAACCCCTGAGCTGGAAAGAATGCTCAAACAGCAAGGAAAAAAAGACCTGCTTGAGCAAATCAAACAAATAAGCAACATGGCTAACTTTATTTTTGTTAGGCAAAAAGGCCCATATGGCAATGGTACGCCAGTTTTAAACTGCGCCAATATTATCGGCAATGAGCCGTTTGCCGTCCTGTGGGGTGATGAAGTGTTTGACTGCCCCAAAAAACCGCGCCTTGCGCAGCTGATTGAAGTATTCGCCAAATACGGCGACCCTGTCCTGACTGGTTATAAAATAACCAAAGAAGATACCAAAAAATATGGGGTAATTGACGGCGTAGAGGTGGAACCAGGTGTTTTACAAGTAAAAAATATTATTGAAAAACCAGGTCCAGACAAAGCTCCGTCCCGAGTTGCCTCACTTGGCGCTTACGTGCTTACCCCTGATATCTTCCCTATTCTCAAAAAAACCAAGCGCGGCAAGGACGGAGAGCTCTGGCTGGTTGATGCAATTTTTCAGCTCAAACAAAAACGGCCAATCTATGCCAAATTAGTAGAAGGGACATATTTTGATACTGGCAACAAATCAAGCTGGCTTAAGGTAAATATTAACTTTGCCCTCAAAGATCCGGAGATAAGGAAAGATATTAAAACTTTTCTCAAAAAAGTGATATAATAATAACATGACTAGCAAAAAGACAATCTTTTTATTCGCTTTGTTGTTTAGCTTGCCTTTGCTTGGCCTTGGTTGTAAAGGCGGTGATCAAAAAGCCAAACAGGCTGGAGAAAAGCCAATTACTATAAAATTTTGGGGGGTGTGGGATGAAAAAGACTACTGGGAAGACATTTTTGCTGACTACCGCAAGGCTCACCCCAATGTCGCTTTTGAATACAGGAAATTCAGAATAGAAGAATACCAAGACGCTCTACTTGAAGCTTGGGCAGAGGACCGCGGCCCGGATATTTTTATGCTGCACAATACCTGGACTAGGCAATACCTCAGCAAAATGTCTCCTTTGCCAGAAAAAATAACCATCCCTGTCCAAAAAACAAAAGGATCTATCAAAAAAGAAGTTTATTGGGAATTTCAACAAAAAATAACCCCAACCCCAACTCAAATAGAAAATGGCTTTGCTCCAGTTGTTGCTAAAGACGCCATAATTGACGGGAAAATCTATGGCTTGCCAATTGCAATTGATACTCTAGCCCTATACTACAATGAAGATATCCTAAATGCAGCCGGAATTATTTCTCCACCAAAAACTTGGACTGAGTTCAAAGAAGCTGTCAAAAAAATTACCAAACTAACCCCTGACAATCAAATTTTACAATCAGCCGTAGCAATGGGTCGATCTGACAATGTTGATCGGGCAGTTGATATATTGGCGTTGTTAATGATGCAAAACGGCGCCCAAATGACTGACGCAAATGGCCTGCCAGCTTTTCACCGCATACCTCCCGGCGGAGACCCCACTTACAACCCTGGTGTAGAAGCGGTTATTTTTTATACTGATTTTGCCAATCCTATCAAAGAAGTCTACACTTGGAATGAAAAATTTTCATCTTCACTAGAAGCATTTGCTCGCGGACAAACAGCGATGATGTTTGGCTATAGCTATCATTTGCCATTAGTCAAGGCTCTAGCGCCAAAAATATCTTTCAAAATCACTGAATTTCCCCAAATTGACCCTCTGGCTAGAAAATTTAATTTTGCCAACTATTGGCTCCAGGGTGTGTCAGCCAAAAGCGAAAACATTGAAACTGCTTGGGACTTTATTCTCTTTGCCACAACCAACGAAGAAGAAGCAAGCAAATACCTAAGCAAAACAACCAAAGCTCCCGCTCTTAGGTCGTTAATTGAAAAAGAAGCAGAAAAACCAGACGCCTCTCCTTTTGTCAAACAAGCTATCACTGCTACTAGCTGGTATCGCGGCTACAACTCTGCCATTGCGGAAAAATTATTGCGGGATATGATTACGGCCATAAATAATGGCGAAACCAAAGTTGAAAAACTAGTCAATCAAACAGCCCAGCGCATAATTCAAACCTTTAATAAACCAAACTATGCATCTCAATAAAAAATATGCTGGTTTTATCTTGTCTATTGCAATCCTAATCAGCTTTTTGGAAGCAGCTCCTGCCCTTGCTCAGAGCGGCTTTATTCCGCCTGAATGTTTGGATGACTTAGCTGATAACTGCGGTTTGACTCAAATTGTCCAACTCTTTGCCAATCTTTACAACTTTATGCTCAAATACTTAGGAGCGTTGGCTTTGTTGTTTTTTGTGATTGGCGGCATAATGTTTATAACTTCAGGCGGATCGCAAGAAAGGATCATGAAGGCTAGAAAAATACTAACCGGCACAACCGTGGGGCTGGTTATTGTAATGCTTAGCTTTGTTATTGTCCAACAATTGCAAAAAGCCTTGATTAGCGATGAACAACAGCAAAAAAATTATGTAATAAAATCAACCAATACCGAACCGGCCTGCTCAATTGAAGGCGGGGTTTGCACCCAACCAAATGAATACAACACGCAACAAGATTGCGAAAAAGACAACCCTGGCGTTGTTTGTCAGCCCGGACTGTGCGGACCAACTCCCAACATTTTCTGCAAAATCCCCAAGTAATAATTTGTCTAAATATAATATTTGTGGTACAATATAGTCGCCCTTTGGTCGAAGGGGACGATTTATTACAAACAAGTAAAATAATTAACCAACAATAGAAAGGGGGTGAAAAATATGAAGAAAAAAATATTATCTTTAAGTATTCTTTCCTTGTTATTTTTGCCGTTAGTGGTTGATGCTGCTACTGTAAACTTTGGTGTTCAATACGGTACTTCCCTTGGTCTAGGCACCAGAGATGTGCGTGAAACTATCGCTAGAATCATCAATGTTACTCTTGGTATTTTAGGTATTGTTGTAACTTTAATCATTATTGCTGGAGGTTTCCGCTGGATGACTGCTGGTGGTAATGAAGAAAATGTTGCCCAAGCAAAAAAAATCATCAGCGCTGGCGTTATTGGTTTGTTGATTATTGTTATTGCTTACGCTCTCTCCAGCTGGATCTTCAATGTCATCTTGAAAGCTACCAGCTAATTTTTATGAAAAATTTTTTTCATCACAACAAATTTTTGAGAAAAAGCTATTCAGAAAATGCTGCAAATCTAGCAACCACAATGGCTACCTTACTGGTAGCCTTTGTGGTTGGCAGCAGCTATTTGTTTGGTGTGTTTGCCTTGCCATCCCAAGCTCTGGCAACAGACAGCCAAATAGCTGCCGTTGGTTTTGGCTTGGAAAAAGCAGCTAACCAAGCCAACCTTACAACCAATGAAAGTTTGGGCTCAAGGGTCGGCTCTGTCCTCAAGGTTGTTTTTAATATATTAGGAATTGTTTTTTTGTTGGTAGTGGTTGTAGCTGGCCTAATGTGGATGACAGCCGCTGGCAACGAAGACATAATCCGTAAAAGCAAACAAGCTATTGTAGCTGCTAGTATTGGTTTTATTGTGGTATTTTTATCCGGTACTATAGTCCAATACTTTACTGAGACAGCTAGAGAAACTTCTATGCCTAAAATAAAAAATGTTGATGCTGATCCAATAAAAATTTCCTGCACAAGCAATGATGATTGTGACGAAGGGTATTTGTGTTCAAGTGGAGAATGTATAACGCCTAATGATCTAATACTTGGCGCTTGTATCAACGCTAATGACTGCAGCTGTTCTGAACTGTTGGCAAAGGATTGTTCTCAAGGATACCAATTTATTGAAAA
>WFTD01000092.1 GCA_015485755.1 Patescibacteria group bacterium
AGGTAAAATTTATATAGTTATAAAAAATATGGTTGATTTTAATAACATTAATGATTTGTCAGATAGCGAGCTCAAATGGGGCTATTGGTGGGCTGTGCACAAACACCAGGTGAAGGCAGCTGGTTTGCTATTGGTGATTGTAATGCTGGCCGGCCTTTATATTTTTAATGGGGTTAATTTGTTTAATTATTTTGCCACGGCCAAGCAGCACAGCCAAATGTTGACTGATTTGACTACTCCTTTGATTGATTATGCCAAAATTAGGCGCAAGCAGGCCCCGCGGGCTTTGCTTGTAAAAGAGCCAGTAGTGATAAATAGGGAGGGGAAGGTTGATATTATTGCTATGGCTGAGAATTTGAATTCAAAATGGTGGCTGGAAGAAATTGTTTACCAATTTGCAATTGATGGCGAGTTAACGCCGGAGGAATCAGCTTTTTTTATGCCTAGAGAAAAAAAGTTTATTTATGCTTTGAATTTTCCTTTGGACGCAAAAAGATCGCCTGAAGTCCGATTGATTATCAAAAGGGAAAAGTGGCAAAGGATAAAAGGTGATAAATTAGAAGAGCTAAAAGAACTTGATTTTAGCAAGTTAATTAGAGCTGAGGATATTAGGTTTATTCCTGCGCGGTTGGGTGATTTTCCGCAGGTGCAGTTTGTAGCAGTAAATGATTCTCCCTTGAATTTTTGGCAGGTTGAAGCGCAAATAGTTATTAGGCAAGGAGGTAAAATTAAAGGTTTTTATGTTACAGGCATTGACAATTTTATTACTGGGTCGCGCCGTCCTATTGTTATTAATTGGTATGATAAATTGTCGCTATTTTCCTCTCCAGAAATTATTATGTCTGTCAATTATTTAGATCCAGACAATATTAAACCTTATAGTGAAGAGGATTTTGGTTTATGATAAAGAAATTAGTTGTTTTGCAGAAATTGGATAAATTAATGTTGTCAGCTATTTTTTTGCTGGCTATTTTTAGTTTGGTTACAATTTATAGTTTGACTTTTGGCCTTGATAATGCCGGTTTGGTATTTTGGAAGCAACTTGCAGGGATTATAATTGGTTTTATTTTGTTTTTTTATTTTAGCGTAAAAAATTATAATTCATGGCGTAGATTTGGCTGGTTTTTTTATTTGTTGTCATTAGCGCTTTTGGTTGGCGTTCTGCTGTTTGGGCAGGAAATTAGAAATATTAAAGCTTGGTTTGTAATTGGCCCAGTCAGTTTTCAGCCGATTGAAGTTGTCAAAGTGATGTCAATAATTTTTTTGGCTGACTTTTTTGCCAGCTGGAAGGGGGTTGGCAGTATTTGGTGGCGAATAATTTTGTCGGCGATATTGGTTGGAGTGCTGGTATTTTTGACGCTGCAGCAGCCTGATTGGGGGTCGGCTTTGATTTTGTTAAGCATTTGGGGGGTGATGATTTTGTTTTTGCCAGTTAAACGATGGCAGATTTTCACTTTGGGAGCGGTGGCAGTTGGATTGGCTGTGTTCAGTTTCTTTTTTGTCCTGCAAGATTATCAGCGCAATCGTATAATCAATTTTATTAACCCTTCTTATGATCCGTTGGGGTCTGGTTATCAAAGCACTCAGGTAAAAGTGGCAATAGGTTCAGGCGGTCTATGGGGAAAAGGCTTTGGCCGAGGGACGCAGGCACAATTAAAATTTTTGCCAGAGGCTCAGACTGATTTTATTTTCGCAGTAATAGCGGAGGAGTTCGGTTTTGTTGGGGCGGTGGTAGTTTTATTCATTTTTTTGTTTATTTGTTATAGGTCTTTGCAGATAGCTAAAATATCCAGGACTGATTTCGGCTCTCTCCTGGCTTTGGGAATAACCGTGTTTTTGCTAGTTCAGATTACTGTTAATATTGGTATGAATTTGGGGCTTTTGCCTATCACTGGCGTACCCTTGCCTTTGTTGTCTGCTGGCGGATCGTCTTTGTTGTCTGTCTTTATATCTTTGGGTATATTGAACAGTATTTATATTTATGATAAATAAGGATTGACTAGTTAAATTTTTTGTGGTAATGTAGTGATTACTGTAAAATCAAGATGATTAATAAAATTTGTATGGCTAGCTATAAATTACAATCTAGTAAACGGGAGGTCGGATCAAAGGCTGCAGCTGAGGTTTTGGCTTCTGGCTATATACCAGCTGAAGTGTATGGACACAACCAGCCCAATTTTCATGTTAAGGTTGACCAGAAAGATTTTACTAAGTTGTTTAGAGAAATAGGCGAGACTCATTTGGTTGAGCTTGAGATTGAGGGAGAGGGTAGTTTCAATGTTCTGATTAAGGATGTGCAGTATCATCCTGTCACTGATAGAATTGAGCATGTTGATTTTTATATAGTTAAGATGGATGAAAAATTGACCACTCAAGTTCCGCTGGAGTTTGTTGGCACAGCTAAAGCAGTCAAAGAATTGGGTGGAGTTTTGGTCAAAACCAAGAGCGAAGTTAAGATTAGTTGTTTGCCAGCTGACCTTATTTCTCATATTGAAGTTGATTTATCTAAGTTAAATACTTTTGATGATGTTATCCATATAAAAGATTTGCCAGTGCCTGAGTCAGTAGAAATTTTGGCAGATCCTGATGAGGTTGTTTGTTCAGTCGTACCGCCCAAAGTTGAAAAAGCCAAAGTGGCAACTAGTAGTGAAAGCGAAGAGCCAGCTGGCGAATCAAAGCCGGATGAGTCCGGTAGCGGCGATCAGGACAGCAAAAAAGAGTAGTCTGTTAAGCAAATCAGAATTAAACACCCCGACCTTGGGGTGTTTTTTGTTTGAAAAAATGATATAATTAGTTTGCTATTATTTTTTGTCGTTTATGTTGAGGCCTCGTAACACATCCAAATTGAGAAGAAGTTTTA
>WFTD01000093.1 GCA_015485755.1 Patescibacteria group bacterium
CAACAAATGTTATTAAAGTAAGGGACAGAATTAGGACTACGACCATGAGATGGTCTATTATTGTTTTTGATATTTTTTTGAATATTTTTTGTATGTTATTCATATTATTTTGATGATATATTTTCCCAATAAACAATTCCTGATAAATGAAGTGATATTTGCGGTTTGATTGATCCTTCGGTTGGCGGCAGGGTCGTTATCTTAATTATTTTAAAATTTATATAATACGGCTTACGGTGCAGTTCAGTCAGGTATGACAAAACTCGGTCATAGTATCCAGTGACATTTATATTAATTTGAGTTGAGTCAAACCTTTTTTTGCTTGTAAATTCATTAAGATTAATTGATTGTCTGACTTGGAATTCGTCAGCTGTTTTCTCAAGATCAGTAATAAGGTCAAGAGTGTCTTCAGTGGAGAGAATTATTTTGCTGTTTTGGTTCAATTTCTTGCGGACATCGTCCAAGGCCCTGATAGTATAGCGCAGCGATAGCCCTTTTAAGTATTTTTTTTCAAGTTCAAGCCTTTGGCTGTAAATTGACTGGCTAAGGTATTTGATGTCAACAATTGTTTTAAATATAAAATACAAGTTGACAAATAGGACAGCCGTTAAAGTAAGCAAAATGATTGTTGATGCGTGTTTTTTCATATTTATTCAGGCAATTTAAAACTAGCAGTGAGGTTAAAATTAATATTTCTTTTTTTGAGGAGGTAAACAAGGGGAACGTCTACATTTTCTAGCATTTTGTTTTTTTTCAAAGAGTCTCTTAGAGCGATTAGGTCATTGCGCGTGGGGGCAACGCCGTTGATGGTAAGGGTATTATCATTGGTGTCAAATTTTATTTCCCGAATTGATATGTTATTTGCCCTTATTTCTTTGTCAAGAAAATCATAAATAATTGGCGGCCACAGAACAAATTCTTTCTGGACAGATTCAATAAAGGCCAGTTTTTTATTAAAGAAACTTATTTCCTTGTTTATTTTTTTGAAGGCCCCTTGCACCAAGAATGATTGTTTTTTGGCTTGCTCTAATTCATGCACCAAAGCTAGTTTAGCTCCGACCAACACCAAAGCCACAGCAATGGTAACTGTTAAATTTAGCAAGATAAAGTTTTTTATAACAAAATATCTCCACTTGAGAGAGGATTCAGTTTTTTCTCTGTTGGGCAGTAAATTTAGAGATAGGTTATTCATAAATACGGTTTAATAGCCAAGCCAATTGCAGTAGTAAATGATTGGGCTGTTTCAGCAGTGAGCGACAAGCTCTGCTTGTTGTCAATTTGTTTGAGGGGATTTGCTATTGTTACAGGCAAGTCTAATTCTTGAGTCAAATATTTATCAATGCTCAACATATTAGCTCCGCCGCCTGTTAGTATTATTTTCTTTATTTTAATATTTAACTCGTTGTTTTGTTCATAAAATGATAAAGCAGATTTTATTTTGCTTACTAGTTGTTTGAGCTCTTGAGTGAGAATATCTCGGATTACTCCTTGGCATTTTTTTTCATCAATACCACATATCCTTTTTGCTTTTTCTGCTTGCTCGGGTGAGAGCCCCAATTTTGTTTGCAGAGAAGTTGTTACAGCTTTGCCAGAAAATGGCAGGGAAAAAGTATTGACAATCGCTCCCATTCCGCAGACAATTAGGCTGCTTCTGCTGGCGCCTAGATCTATTATAGCACACCCCCAGTCGTCATTTTTTTGCGGAATTTCATCAATTAGGGTGCGGGCAATAGCGATAGATTCTATTTCCAAGGATAAAGGGATTAGTTCAGCTTTTTTGACAAAATTAGTGTAGCTTTTGACAATTGCAGCAGGGGAGGCGCCGATCATAATAATAGTTTTTCCTTCGGCAGGTATTTTTTTTATAACTTGCCAATCAAGATATATCTCATCCAAGGGGTAAGGAAAATTGTGTTCAGCTGCCCATTTAGCTGCTTCTGGAATATCGTCGTCATTGGTGGTTGGCACTTTTATTAGTTTGATATAGGAATGCGGTTCAGGCAGACAAGTGTGAATGAATTTTGAAGTTAATTTTGGTCCCTTGGCAGTTGCTATTAATTGTTTGGTTAGTTGGAGTAGTTTGTTTTCATCTTGGATTTCGCCTTGTTTGATAACGCCAGGAGGAACTGAGACGCTGTTGTAATTAATAATAGAAAAATACTTATTGGATTTTTTTAGTCCAACTAGTTTCAAAGACAGATCACTAATATCAAGTCCCCAGATTTGCGATTTTTTTTGATGTGAAAAAAATGACATGATTTTATTATAGCACAATTAGCAAGCTATGCTTAATTAGTTGAGTCAGGCAGTTCTTCCCAAGAAATTAACTGATATTCTTTTTCTGTAGGAAAGTATGGCGGTGGTGCGAATTTAATATCATTGTCATAGATTGTTTTGGTGGTTTGATAGCCATCTATTGTATTGCCGCTAGAGTTAACCCAACTCCAAGTCCAAGTTTTGTTTGCGATTATTCCACCGTATATTTCTATATTGTTTTGGACTAAAGGAGAAGAGCAGTAATAAGG
>WFTD01000094.1 GCA_015485755.1 Patescibacteria group bacterium
AGCCCGATTAGTTGCTTATCCGTCACCCCATTAAATTTTACGGACGCGTAGCTCAGTTGGTTAGAGCGCATCGTTGACATCGATGAGGTCAGAGGTTCAACTCCTCTCGCGTCCACCATCTTTATTATTTAAAATTTAAGCAAAGGGATTAGAGCGTCCTGACATTACGCCGGGAAGGTCAGAGGTTCAACTCCTCTCGCGTCCATTATAATTCAAACAAGCTACGTTTTAAAAAACTTTTCAAAAAAAGGGCCCTTAGCTCAGTTGGCTAGAGCGCCTGCTTTGCACGCAGGAGGTCATCGGTTCGAATCCGATAGGGTCCACCAAAGTTCAAAATAAAAACAAAAAATAGAGCTCTCAAACTTTGTATCGGGAAAGGCAGAGAATTGAATCCAACAAATTGACTCATTATTACATAAATTTTTTAAAACTAATACCGCCTAAAAGGCGTGTTTTTTGTTGTCTTCTCTAAACCAAACAGTTACAATAAAACAAAAGATAAGCAATGCAAAAAATCAACTATAAACAAAATCAAACGGAAAGGCTGGATAAATTTTTAGCAGATAAACTGCCAACTAAATCACGCAGTGCTTGGCAAAAACTAATCAAGCAAAGGCTGGTTTTGGTAAACAATAAAGAGGTTGCACCTCACTATATTCTAAAAAATGGAGACGTCATCACTCTCCAAGACCCGCCTCCACCTTCTACCGAGGAAAAAGAATGGCAAATTCCAATTGTTGCCCAAACAAACGATTTTTTGGTTGTAAATAAACCAGCCGGGCTAGTTGTGCATCCTGCTGGCGGCGTTAAAGAAAAAACTTTAATAGAAATTATTACCCAAAAATTTCCTGAGATAAAAACAGTGGGGGAAAGTGAAAACCGCCCTGGATTAGTCCATCGCTTAGACAAAGATGTATCAGGGCTGCTGGTTATTGCCAAAAACAATCAAATGTTTTTTCATTTAAAAAAACAATTTCAAGATCGCCAGGTCAAAAAAACGTACCTAGGATTAGTCCATGGCAAAATAACTCCGCTTGCCGGCACCATCAACCTAAAAATAGACAGAAATAAAAAAGGAAAAATAGTTGCTCGCCCCAACAACCAACAAGGCAAAGATGCCTTAACTGAGTACGAGGTAATACAATACTTTAATAATTATACCTACCTAAAAATAAATATAAAAACAGGCAGAACCCATCAAATAAGGGTGCATCTAAAGGCTATGGGCCATCCTCTATTGGGTGACAAACTCTATGGCAATAAAAAATTGAAAAGTAAAGAAAAAATTGGTAGACTATTTTTACATGCTCATCAATTGGGCTTTTTTGATTTAAACAATAATTGGCAAGAATTTGTTTCAGATCTGCCAACTGATTTGTCTAATTTTTTAAAATCAATCAAATGATTATTAGTATCAGCGGTGATCCTGGTTCTGGTAAAAGCACAATTGCTAAACGCCTAGCCCAAAAATTAGGCTGGCAACATTATTATATCGGCAAATTGCGCCGAGAAGCGGCTAGAGAGAGGGGGATGACCCTATCTGAATACAATAAATACGGCGAAACCCACCCTGAAACAGATAAAGAAGTTGATGAATTTCAAAAAAAACTAGGGCAAGAAAAAGATAATTTTATTATTGAAGGAAGGACTAGTTGGTACTTTATTCCTCACTCTGTTAAGCTGTATTTTAAAGTTGATCCGTATGAAGGCGCTCGCAGAGTCTTTGCTGAACTGCAAAAGAAAGATGAAAGGAACGAAGGAGAGAACCTAAATAGCATTGAAGATGTTATGCGCAGCCATCAAGAGCGACAAAAAAGCGATGATACGCGTTACCGTAAATATTATAATATCAACTGTTTTGACGAAAAAAATTTTGATTTTGTTATTGACACAACCACTCTAACACCTGATCAAGTATTTCAAAAAGTGTGGGATTTTATCCAAGCTAAAATAAAAAACTCTTGACATTCATCCAAAAATAATATAGGGTAGATAAAGTATTGACAAATATTATTATCCTTGCAAATATGGCAAAAAATGAAACACAACCAAATGAAAAACAACCACTCAATCAACAGTTAAAACCTGGGCTAACTGTTAATGTCCACCAAAAAATAAAAGACGTAAACGCTAGAGGGGATGTCAAAGAACGCATCCAAGTTTTTAAGGGTATAATAATAGCCACTCGCAAAATAAACTCTCCTGAAGGCACCTTTACTGTCAGGAAAATATCAAATGGAGTGGGTGTTGAAAAAATATTCCCCATCAATTCCCCCACTATCGTAAAGGTGGAAGTTCTAAAAAAAGCCCATGTTCGTCGTGCCAAATTAAACTTCATCCGCACATCAAAAAAGAAGTTAAAAGAACAAAAAGTAACCTCATAAAAAAACAGTGGCGCCCGCCTTATTATTTCAGCGTCACTTTTTTGAAAATTGCTTTTAGAAAAACTAGATGGGCGGACGTGGTGGAACTGGTAGACACGCCAGCTTGAGGGGCTGGTCCTCATTAGAGGGTGGAGGTTCGAGTCCTCTCGTCCGCACCAATCAATTGGTAATCGGGGCGGTTAGCTCAGTTGGTTAGAGCGCTTCGTTTACACCGAAGAGGCCGTTGGTTCGAATCCAACACCGCCCACCAGCGATAAATTTTGAAAAAATAAATTTAAACCAATCAGATATTTTTAAAGCTCGCCATATCATCCCGTTACCTGACAAAACAAGTATGATGTGGCGTTTTATTGTATAAAAATCTCCAACAGCATCTGCCAATTAGAAAACTTTTTTTACTGCATTAAAAAAGGAGCCGTACCTAAAGGTCGTGCTCCTTAATTTTTTTTGATTTTACAAAACCAATGACAACAAAACATAGTGATATCAATTGTTGAATGGCCAAGATCGGTTTATGTTGCATGGCCATCAAAATCCCCATGCTTGCATTCATAAGCATAAACCACAACCACCCCGTTGGCTTGCCTCTTGCAAGAAGATAGCTTCCTAGCAAAAATCCTGCCATCACCCCCATCTCTAGAACTTGTGAGGTGGCAGTTATGCCACCAAAATCATACCAACTATAAACAGCTCCAACCGTTAAAAAAATATAAACAAAAACTCCTGCCATTTTTTCAAACCAACGCGGCGGCTGTTTGCCGCCTTTTAAAAGGGCCGTTACAAGCCCTAACAGCATTGCCGGCACGCCGCCAGCCTCAATTGCTGCGGCGATCCAGTTGTGCTTTAACGCTAAAATTATAACCCAGGCTGGCACACCGGCAAGATATACCGACCAGCCCAATATTTTAAATTTTCTGTCGCTTCTGCCTTCGGCTAGCGACAGAAAAATCTTATTAAGGAGGTAACATACACCTCCCCACAATTGCAAAAAAATATCCAAAATTACCCCCTCTCTTTTTTGTTTGTCTTTTGTTAAAGAACATTTATATATACCAAAAAAATAAATTCTTGTCAATGGCTCTGGTAAACTTTGTTGCTAAATTTATCACTAAATAGCC
>WFTD01000095.1 GCA_015485755.1 Patescibacteria group bacterium
GGTTATATTTATTGATATTTGTGATTGGGTTTGCTATTGCCTTGCAGCTATCATCAGATCAGCAAGCGGAGGAGAGCAGGAGAAATGAAGTAGGGGATAATAATATAAACAGAGAGCAGATTATTGTGCCGGCATCAACCGCTAGTCCTTCAGCTGTTGTAACTTCTACTACCCCTACCTCTACGCCTAAAGTTAAAGGATTTAGTTTTTCTGCTGCAGATAAGCCTTCTTTACCAGCAGGGGAAGGAAGGGATGAGTTTTTGGTAAGCAAGGTGATTGATGGTGATACGATTAAGCTTGGCAATGGCGAGGTAGTTCGGTATATCGGTATTGATACTCCCGAGACAAATCACCCCCGTAAAGGCAAGGAATGCGGTGGGGAAGAGGCTAAAGCAGAGAACAAAAAATTAGTAGAAGGCAAAATGGTTAGATTGGAAAAGGATGTGTCAGAGACAGATAGATATGGGCGGCTGCTGCGTTATGTATTTGTGGGAGATTTATTTGTTAATGAATATTTAGTTAGGCAGGGCTATGCCCAGGCTCGCTCTTATCCACCTGATGTTAAATATCAAGAAATTTTTAGACAAGCAGAGAAGGAGGCCAGAGAGAAAAAAATGGGATTATGGGGCAGTGCTTGTCAGCCCAGCAAAAATTCCATACAAACTGGCCAGGCCTACTCTGATAATACTCACCCAAAAGTAGAACAGATAGAAAATCAAACAAACCAAAAGCTGCCAGATCAAAAGGATTTACCTTTACCTCCTAAGCAGATTAATTGCAGTGCTAATGTTTATAATTGTAAAGATTTTGCCACTCAAGCAGAGGCGCAGGCGGTATTTGAGTATTGCGGCGGCAGTGCTAATGACATCCATCGTTTAGATGGAGATGGCGATGGGGTGGCCTGTGAGGGGCTGTCAACCTAGGTATTTACTATTATTGACAGTAAGATATAATTTTTTTATGCCCACAAATAAGTTAAAAATAGCCATTTTATTTGGCGGTCGCTCAGCTGAACACGAAGTGTCTGTCCAGTCAGCTAAAAATGTGGCGGCTGCTTTGGACAAGGATAAATATGATTTGCTGCTTGTTGGTATTGATAGAGAAGGGGGGTGGCATTTTTTTGCTGACCAGCAAATTTTTACCCAGGCAACTCTTGATCCTGGGGTAATTAAAAAAGGAGAAGGGATTGCTTTTTTGCCAACTGGTAAGTTACCCAAAGTTTTGCTTTACGAGCAAGGAAAGTATTTGCCTTCGCCGGATGTTGTTTTCCCAGTTTTGCATGGCCCTTATGGTGAGGACGGGGCAGTGCAAGGATTTTTAAAGATGTTAAATTTACCCGTGGTAGGAGCGGATGTTTTAGGTTCAGCTGTAGGTATGGATAAAGAGATAATGAAACGCTTGTTAAAAGAGGCCGGGTTGCCATTGGGCAAATTTATAGTGATTAAAGAAGGTGATCATGAAAATATTTCTTGGTTTCAAGTTGCCAAAGAGCTTGGTTCTCCCGTGTTTATCAAACCAGCTAATCTAGGCTCATCCGTTGGGGTAAGCAAGGTAGAAAATGAGCAGCAATTTCAGGAGGCTCTACTGTTGGCTTTTTCCTATGATCTTAAAGTAATTGTGGAGGAATTTATTCCAGGCAGAGAAATAGAGTGCGCAGTACTGGGCAATGAACAGCCGCGCGCCTCACTGCCAGGGGAAATTATTCCTCAACGCGATTTTTATTCTTATGAAGCTAAATATTTAGATCAGCAAGGGGCAGTTTTAAAAGTTCCAGCTGAACTTCCGGATGAAGTGGTAAAAAAGGTCCAAACTTTGGCTGTTAAAACTTTTTTAACCTTGCAATGCAATGGCATGGGTAGGGTTGATTTCTTTCTAAAGGATAGCGGAGAGGTATTGATAAATGAAATCAATACCATCCCTGGTTTTACCCAGATCAGCATGTATCCTAAGTTATGGGAAGTTAGCGGGCTGTCTTATAGCGCTTTGCTGGATGAGTTAATCCGATTAGCACTGGAAAGATTTAGCAGATTGCAGCAATTGCAAACTAAATATAATTAGGGATAAAATTATGTTGTCAGTTATTATTGTTGCTTGGAATGTTAAGGATTTATTGCAGCAATGCCTGTCTTCTCTTTTTCAAACCAAGCAGGATATTGATTTTGAGGTGATAGTGGTAGATAATGCTTCTTCAGACGGCACGGTAGAAATGATAAAGAGAGACTTTCCCCAAGTTAAATTAATCGCCAATCAACAAAACAAAGGCTTTGCCGTTGCTTGTCGTCAGGGAGCTGATATTGCCAAAGGGGATTATTTATTATTCCTCAATGATGACACTCAAGTTTTTGATCACAGTTTAGATAAAACAGTAAAATACTTACAGCAGCATCCCCAGGTTGGGGTTTTGGGATGCGGGATTTTAAATCCTGATGGCAGCCGGCAATTATCTGTACGTAAATTGCCTAGATTATTTGATCAATTGGTAGTATTGAGCAAGTTGCATAATTTTTTTTCTAAGTTATTATCAAATTATCTTCAGCTTAATTTTGATTATCAAAAAACTCAAGAGGTGGAGCAAGTTATGGGAGCGTATTTCTTAACTCCTAAGTTTGTTTGGCAAAAATTAGGGGGCTTTGATCCAGAGTTTTATTTGTGGTTTGAAGAGGTTGATTATTGCGCGCGGGCGATTGGAGCTGGATTTAAAGTTATTTATTTTTCTGAGGCAGAAATTATTCATCAGGGAGGAGCTAGCTTTGGCCAATTGAGCGCTTTGCCGGAACAGAAGATTTTTAACCGCAGTTTGCTTACTTATGCGCGCAAACATTGGCGACAATGGGATTATTGGTTATTGTCTTTATTTGTGCCGATTAATTTTGTTTTAACCGCAATAGTAGCGGTAATGGAAAAGATTGGAATTAAACCAAATAAGCATGCATAAAAACAGTTTATCAATCAATTGGAAGACTGTTGGTTTTATTTTTTTGTTGTTTTTGGCTTTGGAGCTGCTATCTTTTTATAGTTTCTTAAATCCACCAGCCAAAAATATTATTACAACTATTGTAGCGATAATATTTTTGTTGGTTGCTTATTTTAATATTTCCTTGGCATTGTTGATGGCGACTGCAGAATTATTTATTGGCTCGCAAGGATATTTGTTATCTTTTGGTGTTGGTGGAGCCAACATTTCTTTGCGGATAATAATCTGGCTGATCATAATTTCGCTATCAATAGTTGATTATTTCCGTCGTCCTGATTTTTATAAAGATAAATTGCGCAATAAACACCATCTGTTTTTTATTGGCGGAATTTTGACCTTGCTTATTTGGGGCAGTATAGTAGCTTTTTTTAATGGTGTTAGCTATGTAAATCTTTTTTTTGATGCTAATAATTGGCTGTTTTTTCTCTTATTTTTTCCTTTGTTGGCATTACCATCTGATTTTATTGGAAAATTGTGGCAGGTAATAGCGGCTGGCAGTTTATGGTTGTTTGCCAAAACAATCTTTCTGCTTTATTTCTTTTCTCATAATTTTTTTACCCAGCCGGTAATTTACAAGTGGATGAGGGATTTTCGTTTTGGTGAAATCACCTATGTAAGCGGGAACTTTTGGCGCATTTTTATGCAAAATCAAATTTTTGCTTTGTTGGCGGCAGTGTTTTTGATAGTTTATTTGTGGCAAAAAAGAGCAAGAATAAAAGAAACGGCAGATTTATGGTTATTATTGTTTTTTAACATTACGACTGTTATCATAAGCTATTCCCGTTCTTTTTGGTTGGCTGGGGTTTTAACTTTGTTTATTTGGTTTGTTTATGTAATAGCAAAAGGAAGGTTCAAATTCGTTGAATTGTTGCGATTCAATTTTATTTTATTGGTCGTGTTGCTGTTTTCTTGGCTGTTTATTTTGCTCACTGTTAATTTTCCTTGGCCTTATGTCAAACCGCAGGTTGGGGGGATAGTAACAGAAAGAATTGCATCTACTACCAAATCAGAACCGGCAGGCGGCTCTCGCCTGGCTTTACTCGGCCCTTTGTGGCAGGGTATAAAACAAAATTGGTTTGTTGGTAATGGCTTGGGAGTGACTGTTACTTATTTTAGCCGCGACCCTCGGATTGTTTCTACTACAGCTGGCGGCAGTGGAGTTTATACGACTTATGCTTTTGAATGGGGGTGGTTGGCTTTGTGGTTTAAGTTTGGTTTGGCAGGGTTGTTGCTTTTTGTCTATCTCTTAAGTAAAATTTTTATTATGGGCTGGAAAAAAGGAGGGGTATTTAGGGCTAGCGCAGTATCTTTATTGACTCTAATTTTGGTTCATTTTACCACTCCTTATTTGGATCATCCCTTGGGTATTGCTGTTATCCTTTTTAATCAATTGTTGATGTTTTATGAAGATTAAAGTATCAATAGTTATTGTAACTTGGAATGGGGCCAGGTATATCAAAGAATGTCTGCAGTCGATCTTGCGGCAGCAGGATATAAACTTTATCAAGATAGAAGACAATTCCAGCGAGGATGAGCAAGGCAGCTCAGCAAATCACGCAGAAATAATTGTGATTGATAATGATTCAGCCGATGAGACGGTCAGCATTATAGAAAATAATTTTGCTGATTATGTTTCTTTGGTAAAGCAAAGGAACAACCTGGGATTTGCCGCAACTTATAATCGCGGCATCCATTGGAGCAGGGGGGAGTATATTTTAATTTTAAATCAGGATGTAGTATTGTCTGATAATTTTTTGTCAATTTTAATTTCTTTTTTGGATGCTTATGAGAAGATTGGGGTGGCAATAGGTAAGGTGTTGCGGTGCAGTTTTCCTTTTCAGCCGACCAATATTATTGATAGCTTGGGTTTATCAATAAACAGCAAAGCTCAAGTAACCGATATTGGCGCCGGTCAGGTTGACCAGGGCGCGGCTGGTGAGGCTGTGCCGGTGTTTGGTTTTAGCGGCGCAGTTGCTTTGCTGAGACGGCGAGCATTGTTTGAAGCAAAGTATAACAATCAGTTTTTTGATGAGGAGTTTGTTTCTTATAAAGAGGATGTTGATTTGTCATGGCGGTTGCGGTGGCTTAATTGGGACATTGTTTATGTGCCAGAAGCAGTTGCCTACCATCACCGTTCAGCCAGAGCGGGAAAAGAATCTAGCGGATGGGGCAATAATTTGGCAATAGCTAAAAATTACTTAGCTAAACCGGATTTTATCAACTTCTTGTCTTACCGCAACCATTTATTTGTTTTAATTAAGAATCTTCCTTGGTTGCTGGCAATAAAATACGGCCCTAAAATAGCTTGGTATGAATTCAAAAAAATGGTATTTGTGGCAGTGGTTAAGCCAAAAATATTTTGGCAGACATTGAGAGACCTTATTGTGCAGCTGCCATTGCTGATATCAAAACGTCGTTATATTATGAAAAGGAGGAGGATTAAGCCTAAAGCATTGGAATTATGGATAAAACAAACGACAAGCCGCTAGTTTCAATTATAATATTGAATTATAAGCGCGCTGGCTTGGTAAGAGAATGCGTCAAGGGAATTGTTAGGTTTGTTGAGGTTCCTTATGAAATTATTGTGGTTGACAATAATTCCCATGATGATATTGATCAAAAAATATCTGATTTTGGCAATGTGAAGCTAATTAAAGCAACAGCCAACCGAGGATTTGCAGCTGGCAATAATTTAGGAATAAAACAAGCCCGCGGCGAGTTTATTATGATTGTTAATCCTGATATTGCTGTTCTTGAGGGGGCGGTTGAGGCTATGGTTAGTTTTTTGAAGGAGAACAAATCAGCCGGGATGGTCGTGCCGCAATTGCTTAATCCTGACGGACAAGTGCAAATGTCAGTAATGAGGTTTCCTAATTTGCTTATGCCTCTTTATCGCCGCACACCTTTGGGCAAGACTTCTTTTGGCCAAAAGAAGCTTGATTGGTATTTAATGCGTGATTGGGACCATCAGTCAGTAGCGGAGATTGATTGGGCCTTGGGTGCTTGTATGATGGTGAGGCGAGAGGCTTTGGCTGAAGTGGGCTTGATGGATGAGAGATATTTTTTGTATGTAGAAGATACGGATTGGTGCCGCCGTTTTTGGCAGGCAGGCTGGAAAATATATTATTTGCCCCAAGCTAAGATGATTCATTATCATGCCCGAGAGTCAGCCGGTAAGATATTTTCCAAGCTGAATTTAGTCCATTTATTGTCATGGTTAAAGTATTTTTGGAAATTTCGCCAGACGCCTTTACCCAAAAAATCTGATTGACAAAAACACGCCATCTAAGTAAGATAGGAGGGAGATAAATTATTTTTTATGCTAATCAAAAAAGTTGGAATTGATTTGGGTACTACCTATTCTTTGGTCCACTTGCCGCGGCGAGGTATTGTTATCAATGAGCCATCGGTAGTAGCTATTTCTAAGCTTGACAAAAAAGTGTTAGCCGTTGGACTAGAGGCAAAAGAGATGTTAGGCAGAACCCCAGACACAATTGTAGCCAGGCGACCGTTAAAAGACGGAGTGATAGCTGATTACAAGACAACCGAAGCGATGCTTAGATATTTTATCAATAAAGCTTTGGGCGGGATAAAATTGTTTAGGCCAGAGGTTATGGTATCAGTTCCAGCCGGTATCACTTCAACAGAAAGAAGGGCTGTTATTGACGCTACTTTGGCAGCTGGAGCTAGAGCTGCTTATATTATCAAAGAGCCAATTGCCGCAGCTATTGGCGCCAACATTCCTATAGGTTCAGCTTCTGGTCATATGATTGTTGATATTGGCGGTGGTACTTGTGAAATCGCAGTAATTTCTTTAGGCGGGATAGTTGCCTCAACATCAATTAGAGTAGGCGGAAATAAACTTGATGCGTCTATTCAGGATTATATTAGGCGGAGATATAATTTGGCAATTGGCGAGCAATCGGCAGAAGAAGTAAAGAAAAGCATTGGCTCAGCTTTATTTTTTGAGGCAAAAGACAGATTAAGCATGGAAGTAAGGGGCAGGGATATGGTGACAGGCCTGCCGAGGACAATTATGGTTACATCAGACGATGTTACAGAAGCAATTCAAGATGAGCTTGAGGCAATTATCAACGCCATCAAGAGTGTTTTGCAAAAAACTCCGCCAGAGTTGGCAGCCGATATAATTGACAAAGGCATTGTTTTGTCTGGCGGTACAGCTCAGTTAAAAAAATTAGACGCGTTACTATCACAAGCTACTGGCGTTCCTGTATATGTAGCTGATGATCCTTTGCTGTGTGTAGCTAAAGGAACAGGGGTGGCTCTGGATAATTTAGATTTTTATAAACGCAGTATTTTGGCGGCCAAATAATAAATTTATGCGCATTGGAATTGACGCTTCCCGGGCCAATAAGAATATTAAAACAGGGGTAGAGTGGTACTCTTATTATTTGCTCAAAGGACTGGCTCAAATTGATCAGGATAATCAATATTTTCTTTACACCAGGACCCCTTTGCAGGCTGACCTAAAGGAGTTGCCAGCTAATTTTCAGCAAAGACTGCTAAACTGGACATTTCCTTATTTGTGGACGCAATTGCGTTTGCCTTTGGCCTTGCCCCAAGATAAATTGGCTGTATTATTTCTGCCTGCTTCCGGCGCTCCTTTGTTTAAAATGGCGCCGACTGTTGTTACCGTCCATGATTTGGGGTTTTTGCGCTTTCCCGAGCTTTATTCTGCTCCAGCTCGCCTTTATCACCAGGTGAGTCATTGGCAAGCAGTAAAGCAAGCTGACAAGATTATCACCATTTCTGAATTTAGCAAAAAAGATATTATCAATTTTTTTCAGGTAGAGGAGGAAAAAGTTGCAGTTATTCCTCTAGCAGTTGATCAGGATATTTTTTATCCTCTTGAAGAAGAGGAAGCTAGACGGAGATTGAGGGAAAAATACGGAATTGAAAGTAAATATTTTTTATATGTAGGCAGGCTAGAAAAGAAAAAGAATGTATCTTTACTGCTTAAAGCCTGGCAAATTTTTAGCCAAAATCATCCTGATTACCGTTTGCTTTTGATTGGCCCAGGTGGATATGGGGGCGAGCAGATTTTTTCTTTGCTAGAAAAGCTCAAGGGTATAATTTATCTTCCCTATATTAGTAGGCGTGATTTGGCTGTATTTTACAGCGGAGCAACAGCTTTTGTTTTTCCTTCTAGGTTTGAAGGTTTTGGCCTGCCACTGCTTGAAGCAATGGCTTGTGATTGCCCGGTAATTTGCTCTGAGGCCGCTTCTTTGCCTGAAGTGGGCGGCAAGGCAGTTTGGTATTTTTCTCCTGACGATGAAGCTAAGTTGGCTGAGTTGATGGAGATGGCACTGGACCAATCATTGAGGAAAAAATTAATTGTAGCTGGCAGAGACAGGGTAAAAGATTTTAGCTGGCAAAAGACAGCCCAGTTGACTTTGGAGGTTTTTAAACTTTTTGCTTGACACTTTGTTGTTTTGGTATATAATTGGGTGTGCGTAAATTGACAATCCCAATAAAGAACAGGAGGAAAAAATGGAGGTAATAATTGATCAGCAAGGAGAAAAAATCATTCTCAAGGCAAGCGGCAGTTTAGATGAAAGTAAAATTGTTGAGTGGAGAAAAATACTAGATGATATTTTACTCAGGCAGTCAGCTTGGGTAGTGATTGATTTATCTGCGGTTAATTTTATATCCAGCAGGGCTATTGGAGCGCTTTTATTGTTTTACAAAAATCTAAAAGAACAGGGAAAGGATATGGTTATTCAGGCAAGAGAGTGGTTGTATGATTTGTTGGTTAAAATAAAATTATATGAATTATTTCCCCTTGAGAAAAAATAAATAAAAATGTGGGGCCAAGAATTATTTGCGCCCCTTTTATTTTTATAAAATTTACAGCAGAGATAATTTGCGATTGACAAAAATTTGTCTTTTTGTTAAGGTTTGCTTTGTTTTGCAAAAAATCTGTTCTTTAATAAACAAAAAGGAGGTCATAGATGGAGGGTATAAAAATACTTGATATTGCCAGCAACGGTTTGCTTAGTGCAGGCGCTTGGTTTTATGACGGCAATATTTATGCTTTGTCCCAAACTGCTGACCAGCATAAAATATGCTTATCAGTTTTTACTAAAGATTTTTCTTTGCGCCAAAGTGAAATAGTGTATGAAAGCGAGAGCAAATTGGCCAATCCGCGAGTTTTATTTTTTAGGGATATTGGTAAGTTAAATGTTGGTCTTCAAATTGAGAAGA
>WFTD01000096.1 GCA_015485755.1 Patescibacteria group bacterium
CAGGTGTCTGGCTGCCCTTTGTGTGGGGAGGATATTATTATTGGCGGCAAGGACAGGGATTGCGCTATGCTTGGTTAGCGGTGACAGCCATGGTTTTTAGCAATTTAGCTGGCCATTTGCAAATAATTTATTATATTTATTTGTTTTTGGGATGGACAGCCGCTTGGCTTATTTGGCAAAAATACCAGCAAAACCGCAGGGAATTTATTAAGATAGCAATTAGAGAGATAGTCGCTTTTGGTTTGTTTGTTATTTTGACTTTGGCTGGAGCAGCGGTGCAGTTTTTGCCTTTTTTGGAGCTTTTGTTTGTTTCAATCCGCAGTCAGTCCGCTTATTATTTTAGCTCGTCTTATTCTCTTGATTTTGGCCAATATCTAATAAATTTATTTTTACCCCATATTTTTGGCGGATATGGTTTTGGCGTTCCTTATTTTGGCAGGGGTAATTTTTGGGAAAATGTTAGCTATATTGGCCTGCCAGTTGTATTTTTGTTGTTGCTGTTTGGTTGGGTTATGTGGCGGCGCAGCCGTATTGCAGTTTGGTTTTCTTTAACATTTTTATTTTTTTTGTTGTTGGCGGTGGGTGATAATTTTTTTCTTCATTTTATCGCCACTAAAATATTATGGGGGTTTGACAAGTTGCGGGCTCCAGCCAGATTGACTTTAATAGTTAATTTTGCCGCTGCCATGATAACTGCTTTTGTTTGGCATTATTTAATGTCAACCAAGGACTTAAAAGATCAATTAAAAAAAATTTTGTCTATCAAAAAGACTGCTTGGGCTGGTTTTGTTTTGTTTTGGTTGTTGGTTGCATTAATTTTTTGGGCAAAACGTTGGCAGGCTGGCTCTTTGGGAGTGGTAGAAGTACTTGATTTTTTTTGGCTGGTAACAGTTGCGGGATTGTTTTACTTGTTGTTTAGGCGCCATCTGGCGGGCCAGGTATCTTCTGTTTGGTTATCCCGTTTGTTTGTTTTACTGGTGGCAGTTGATTTGTTCTTTGCCGGCTTTATTTTTAACTTGGGGACAACGCCTCCTCGTGATTATTATGGATATTATCCAGAAATAAATTTACTTGCTAGGCAGGCGCGTTATGATAATTTTCGCGTATTGATAGGTGATAGCTACTTGGCAAATGCAGGTATGGTTAAGCGCCTTCCCTTGCTCAATGGCTATCATTATTTATTTACTCCTTATTTTGAAAAAGTGGCAGATGGAAACTTTCATGATTTTAAGAAAAACAATATAAAAGCATCCCCAGCAGTTTTGTCAATGTACAATGTTAGATATTTTTTGCCGCTTGGTAGTGATAACAAACCGCCAGCAGGTTTTGTAAAACAGACAGACGACATCTATTATAACCCTAATTCTTACGGCCTTGTTTGGCTGCCAGATAAGGTTGTGGTTTTGCCAGATGAGTTGATTTTGCGCCGTTTGCAATCTGGTCGGGCAACAAAGTCGGTTGCCTATATTAGCGATCAGGTTGATTGGGCGGAAAAAATTGGTTTAGCAGATGGAGAAATAAAACAAATCAAAAAGGATGATAATTATTTGCGGGTGCGGGTAAAGACAGACAAGCAGTCATTTTTGGTGTTTAGCCAGTCATGGCTGCCGGGATGGCAAGGCTATGTTAATGGCGCTCCTGTAAAAGTTTATCGGGTGAATTATAGTTTGTTGGGAATACGCATCCCTCCGGGAGAAAATAAAATTGATTTGGTTTATCAGCCAAAAACGTATTTGTTGGGGCTTAGGGCGTCTTTGTTTGTTTGGACCGTGATTATTTTTGGTTGGGTTTGGTTTGTTATTGCGTTTTGGCGCAAAAAAATTTGGCGGTAGAGCCTTTGTTGGTTGTGTGGTATCATATATTATATGTTATATATTATCATCCCAACCTACAACGAGGCGGAGAATATAGCCAAATTGGTAAAAGTTATCATATCTCAACCGTTGCCGCCAGTAAAAATATTGATAGTTGATGACAACTCACCTGATGGCACAGGAAAAATAGCTGATGATTTGGCTAAGCAATATCCTCAAACTGTCAAGGTCTTGCATCGGCCGGGAAAGTTGGGGATTGGTTCAGCTTATATTACCGGGTTTAAGATGGCACTGGCAGATGGGGCTGAGTTTATAATGGAGATGGACGCTGATTTTTCTCACGATCCAGCTGATATACCAAGATTGGTGGCTGAAGTCAAATCAGGGCTTGATTTTGTTATTGGTTCACGGCGAGTTGAAGGGGGACAAATTATTGGTTGGGGTCCGGGCAGAAAATTAATGAGCAGAGGGGCAATGGATTTTTCTCGGATTATTCTAGGCTTAAAAACCAAAGATGTAACGGCTGGATTTCGTTGTTTTAGTCGCAACTTTTTGCTGAAACTTCCTTTGGATAAGATAAACAGCAACGGTTACTCTTTTCAAGAAGAGCTTATATTTTATGCAGAGAGAATGGGGGCGAATATAAAAGAGGTTCCAGTCACTTTCCTTGATCGTCGTTTTGGCAAATCAAAATTATCTATGGGAGAAGTTATTAAATTTTTTTATAATATTTTACGTCTCAAATGGCTGGATTGGCAGAGGAAAAATGAACGAAAGTA
Source organism: Patescibacteria group bacterium (assembly GCA_015485755.1). Taxonomy (GTDB): domain Bacteria; phylum Patescibacteriota; class Patescibacteriia; order S139-126; family S139-126; genus S139-126. The sequence continues at coordinate 2,594 of WFTD01000096.1, forward strand.
GAATAAAAACCCATCTTTTTTTCGTCAGCTTGCTGTTGGTCGTGTTTAGTCTTATACCTTATTTTTATTTATATTTAAATCCCCCCTTTGGATATAAGTACAGCTGGACAACCTACTTAAATCCGGCTGATAATTATGTTTATTATTCTTTTATTGAGCAAGCTGGCCAAGGCAAATTAATTTTTAGTAATTATTATTCTTCTGAAGGTGATTGGGGAGGTTTGGTTCGCCCCTTTTGGCTTTTGGTTGGTTGGTTTGGCAGTCTGCTTGGCGTATCGCCCATGCTCTCGTTTCATTTGTTTCGCCTTTTTCTAATCCCTTTGCTTGTGTTTGTTGTTTATAAATTTTTGTCCTTGTTTATTGACAATATTAAGCAAAGGATATTAGCGCTTTATTTATTCTTTTTTACTAGCGGACTGGGATGGGTTTATTTATTGCTTCACCCTTACTTTTGGCTGAAAAATCATTGGTCGCAAATTCCATTTGATTTTATGATGCCAGAGTCTCTCCCCTTTTTTTCCATTTTGGTTTCGCCTCATTTTATAGCTTCCTGGATTTTGCTTCTGGGAGGAGTTGTTTTATTATGGCAGTCGGTGACATCTGTTGGGGGTGGATTGAGGTTTAGCGTTTGGGCTGGCGTCCTGTTGGCGTTTTTATTTTTTATGCACCCTTTTTACGTTCCTGTGGTTAGTGTTTTGGGGGTAGTATTTTTTGCCTTTTCTTTGTTTTCTGCATCAAAGCAGGTTGGCATAAAGAAAATTTTGTCAAGACTGGCATTTGTTTTGGCAATATCATCATTGCCAATTTGGTATTATTGGTTTTTAGGCATTTATGATTTTAGTTTGTATATAAAGGCAGGACAAAATTTATTGCCGTCTCCTGATTTTAGTATTGCTTTTTATACTTTTGGCGCTGCTTGGCTACTGGCTGTTATTGGCGGTTGGTTTTATTATAAACAGTACGGTTTTGACCGTCGGTTGCTTTTTTTGGCCAGCTGGACTATTTTGGGATGGTTTTTTATTTATGCTCCCGTGCCCTGGCAGCGCCGGCTGGCAGAAGGATGGTATTTTCCTTTGATTGTTTTGAGTAGTTTTGTTTTATTTAAAATTGAAGAAGTATTGAAAAATGCAGGCACTTTATTGTCTCACGGTCGTTACTTTTTTTATGGATTGCTTTTAGTTTTGTTTTTAACTGGCAATTTAGTGGTTGCCTCTTTTAATTCTTATCTTCTTTCCAATAAGTTATGGGGGACATTTTATTATCCGATAGAACTTGCTCAGGCAGGAAGATGGCTGAAGGAAAATACTGCTGAAAGCAGTGTTATCATTACCAATGATGACGATGCTATGGTCAAGTTGCCATTTTTTGCCCAGCGCAGGATTTATTTTGCCCATTTGGTAGAAACTGTTTTTAGTCGGGCTAAATTCAATCAATTAGTTTGGTTTTTTGACAATGATAATTTTGCTGAGCGCAAATATTCATTCCTGCGGCAAGCTCAGATCAAGTTTATTGTTTTTAACAAAAACAAAGGAGTTCTTAGTAATTTTAACCCTTCCAATAAGGATTTTCTGCAGCCAGTTTGGCAGCAGGGCGATTTGGTTATATTTAAAGTCAAATAAATGACAATAAAATCTTTGTGGCAATCAGTCAGTCGGTCAGAAAAAAAATTTTTGCAAGCAGTTGTAATAATATTAATAATAGTGACAGCCGCGCCTTATTTGTATGGGTATGTGGCGGCTGGAGATAGGCGGGTTTATACTGGCTTGCATGCTTTAGCGCCAGGTGATATCCCGGTTTATTATTCTTATATTAACCAAGTTAAATCTGGCAGCGACACAGTAAAAGATTTGTTTACAGCCGAGCGGCAAAATACTGGCATATTTAATGTTTGGTGGTGGTGGGTTGGCAAGCTCGCAGGTTTGTTTAATTTATCTGCCCCACTGGCTTTTCATTTGTCCAGAATCATGGTTTTGCCGTTTTTTGTAGTGGTTGTTTATTTGTTTGTTTCTTTATTCTTTAAAGACGCTATTAAGAGAAGAGTAGCTTTGTTATTTGTTTTGTTTTCAGCGGGGTTGGGGGTTTATTTTTCTCCTTTTTTTAGTGATTTGCCAACCACTACTGACAGATATCTGTGGCCGATTGATTTGTGGTTGACTGAGGCAGTTACCTTTAATGCCCTTTATCATTCTTCTCATTTTGCTGCTTCATTAATGTTTAGTGTAGCGATTTTGGGGGTGATGATATTGGCGCTGGAAAAAAATAATTGGCATTATGGCATTACTGGCGGGCTATTGGCATTGTTTTACTTTAATTTCCATCCTTTTTATGCTCCAGTTATTTATGCCGTTCTATTTGTTTATTTGTGTTATTTGCAAGCACAGGCCAGGCAGGTTGATTGGAGAAAAATTTTTGTTTTTATGGTGTTTTTGGCGTTGTCATTGCCAATGGTGTTTTATCATTGGTGGGTGATAGTCAGCGAACCGGTGTTAGCGCTTAGAGCCATGCAGAATATAACCACCATCTCCCCTTTGCTTTTTGTGTTTGTTGGTTATGGGCTTTTATGGCTAGGAGGTATCCTTGGTGTGGTTTATTTGATAAGGAAATATGGCTGGCAATGGGGGCGTTTTATTGTTTTGGTTAGTTGGCTAATTGTTAATTTGATTTTAATTTATTCCCCAATTCCATTTGGCAGCCGTTATATTCAAGGGACTCACATTATTTTGTCAATATTGACAGTAAGTTTTTTGTTTTGGCTGACTGGTTATTTAAAGCAAAAGCATCGTCGTTTTTTTCAGGCGTTTATTTCTAATAAAGTTTTGCTGGTGGTGTTATTTGTTTTGTTTTTTTCAATGTCAATCATTTTTTCAATAGCGCGTGATATTTATTATTTTACCTACAAACCAGGCATTACTAATATTTCTATGTTTATTCCAATTGAAATAAAAGAAGCGCTTGATTGGCTGCATTTTCAAAAGAAAGGAGCGGTTTTGGCTGATCCTAATATTTTGGCTAAGTTTGTTCCAGCTTTTGCCCAGCAGCCAGTATTTGTTGCCCACGGCATAGAGACTATAAGCTACCAAGAAAAGCTTGACCAATTTAAATGGTTTTGGTCAGGCAAGGGCAGTGATAAAGCAAAATACAATTTTTTAGAGCGGGCTAATATCAAATATGTATTTTTTTCTCCTTATGAAAAAAGCTGGGGTGATTATAACCCAGATAACAATCCTTATTTGCAAGCTATTTTCAAAAACAATATAATAGCTATTTATCAGGTGAAGTAGGTTGGTTTTTGGTTATAGTAAAATCAGGGGAGATTGCGGTGAAGTCATAGTTTATTTTAATTCCCCGCCAATTATCAATTTCTACCCTACCAGAGATTGTACCGATAGTTATAGTTACATCTTTTTTGTCAGGAGGAACGAAAATTACGCTTTTGTACAATTGTTTGTTTTTCCAGAGGCTAGTAGGGATAAAAAGTGACAGAGGCCGAATGTAAGAAAAATTATCTCCAGTTATTTTGATAAAAAGATTTTCTGTTATAGTATTTTGTTTTTGCCAGGTGATTTGCAGTAAGTTTTTGTTCCATTGCCAACTTACCAGAGCTAGTTTATCTGTAGAAAATTGAGGGCGGTAATCAGGCAAGTCGCTCAATTTGCCTGCATCCTCAAAGTATTTATCTTTCCATTTTTGGTTTTTTTTCCAAATGGCAAATTGATGGTTGAAGGTTATCAGCTCATAGCCTTGCCTGATTAGATTTTCCAAGTTTTTGTACCCTTGGGGATAGAAGTTGGAAAAATAATAAGTATTTTTCAACTGAATTTCAAAGGCAATTAAATCTTCCAGGTCTAAAATAATATAATCTGGTTGTTTGTAAGGGAACGGCTCTAAAGAAAATTGCTGCTTGCCAATAAGTAAGTAGTGCAAAGGATAAATATTTTCTCTAGTTGAAAACAGGGGCAAGTAGGCATAACTGGAGGCAATTGTTGCTGCTTGAGGAATGTCAACCAATTTACTGATATCAGTTTTGGTTGGTTGAGGTGATGTTAAGCGGGAAATAATGCCATAACCAGGCCCTAGCGTTAGCCACAAATAAAACAGGCAAGCGATTATTATAACTTTACTTAAGATCGGGTCAAATTTTACAACTCGGCTTATTTTGGAGTTATTATTTTTTATTTTTTTTATCCCCCAGATAGATGATATTATTAGGGCTGGTATAAATAAGCTAGAGTAGTGGGTGTCTATAATAACACTGCCGCTTCCTCCAGCTACTAGCACTATTTGCGCTAACACTCCTAAGGCTAAAATAAGATAGCGAGGGTAAAAAAGCGGTAAAAATAAAAATGACAACAAAAGCCCCAACGCCATTTCCCAGTTACTTATATTCAAAATATGCAATACAATTTGCAAGGGAGATGATTCAAATATCCATTGATAATATATTAAAAATCTTGATCCGCCTGGACGGAGACTGGCAATTGTTGTCATGGTAAAGATAAAGTAAAGCAGACTTAATCCAGCCGGAGCAACAATCCATTTTTTTCCTTTTTTATCCAGCCAGCCAAGCAAGGAAAACATAATAGTTGCCACCACCACATCTTCCCTAACAAGC
>WFTD01000097.1 GCA_015485755.1 Patescibacteria group bacterium
AGGGATGAGAACCTGGCGTCCTAGCCGCTAGACGACGGGGCCAAAGTTATGGCTGCCGAGCTTGGATTCGAACCAAGATTACCAGGGCCAGAACCTGGCGTCCTACCATTAGACGACCCCCGATCAATATATTTTATAATAACTATTCCTCAATAACCCCGCTTTCTACTACTTTACCGCCAAAAGCGGATATAATTTGATCAACATCATCAATAAGTTCAACTTGTTCATTTTTATTTTTATTCTTTGCAGTTTCCTCTCTAATATCTTCGCTTATTTCCGTCAAGTTTTCTGTGGCAGATTTAACATTTTTATCAACAACAACATCTATTTTTATATCATAGCCCAAATTATTTTTCAAGTGACTTTTTATAATGTCTAAATTTTTCTTTTTGGCAATTATTTCTTGGTGGATTTGGTGTTTAACTGCAAGAGTCAAAGAATCATTATCTTGACTTATAATAGTTGCCTGCTTAAGCAATCCGGCCAAAGAAAAATTAGAATCCTTTATCTGATTTACTAGTTCCGTCCAAACATCCATAGTTATTTTAGCAGTTGTGCTTTGTTTGCTGCTTGCGGCATTGTCTTTTTGTGAATCAGTGTTTTTTGCTTGGTTTGAAGATGTAGCGCCATCAGTATTTCTAGTTGAACCTGAGGAAGGTAAATCAAAGTTATCTTTTTCTTTATTATCGCTGGTTGCAATCTCAATTAATGCCAATTCTAGAGGCAGTTGGCTCAAAGGAGATAATGATACGACCTCTTTGTATTTTAATAAAACATCAAGAACACGTTTCACAAAAATTACATCAACCAATTGTAATGATTTGATAATATCATCAAAATCACTTTCTGGTAATAACACTTTTATTTCATCAACCCGGTTGTTTATTTTATAAATCAACAACAAATGAACAAACTCAATCAAATTATCCATTAACAACTCAATTGACAACCCACTTTCATAAGCGCTGGCTATCAATTCCAATAGTCTCTTTTTATCTTTATTTACAATCCCTTGCCACAATTCCTTGAGCAAATGGGCATCTGTTTGAGGGATAATTGAACCGATATCTCCTGCTGTTATTTCTTGTTTTCCTTCAGACAAAACTAATATTTGCCCCAACAAGCTTTGAGCGTCTCGCAAACAACCATCTGAGCGTTTAGCGATTGTATATAATACTTCATCAGATATTTTTATTTGTTCTTGTTTGGCAATAGCGGATAAATTGGCCACAATATCTTTTACTGGTATTTTTTTAAAATCAAATCTTTGGCAACGAGAAATAATAGTAGAAGGAACTTTGTGCACTTCGGTTGTACATAAAATAAAAATAGTATAGGCAGGCGGCTCCTCAATTGTTTTGAGCAACGCATTAAAAGAAACATCTGTGAGCATATGAACCTCATCTATAATAAACACTTTATATTTGGCTTGATTGGGCGGGTATTTGATCAATTCTTTGAATTCCCTGATTTCATCAATACGCCTACGCGAAGCAGCGTCAAGCTCAACCAAGTCCAAAAAGTTGCCTTGATTTATCCGTTGACAAACATCACACTTATTGCAAGGCTCGCCTGACTGCGGATTGAGACAATTAACTGCCTTGGCTAGAATCCTAGCTGTGGTGGTTTTACCAACTCCTCGCGGTCCGGTAAATAAATAAGCATGAGCGATCTTATTTTGAGCAACCGCCCTTTGCAGGGTGATCTTGACATGGTTTTCATCAACTATTTCAGAAAATTTAGTTGGCCTATATTTGCGATAAATAGTGTCAGACATTTCTATAAATTAATAAAACCATTTTCATCATTATTTTGGCTGTTTTGGTCTGCTTGATTTTCAATTGGTTGAGTGTTGTTGTCAGTTGATTGCTCGCCCGTCATTTCCTTGTCAGCTTGTTGAAACAAAGAAATATCGCTGCTAGTAACGTTTGTTTGTTTTTCAATTGGTTCAACCGCGGTAGCGCTGGAAGAAGATGTTTGGGGAGTTTTCTTTATAATATTTTCTACCGCTGCCCAAGTTGACGACTCGTCACGCGGCACAAGCATTATTACTTCATCGCCTTCCTCTCCCTTAAAGTAAGTAACAGCTGCTGTAATCAACTTATAGCGCCTAGAATCTGTTTGACCATAATATTGCTTTTCAATATCATCATAAGTAAGAGTTCCTACTATCCTGTTTCTTTCTACTGGACCAATTTGCTTATACAAAAATGTCCCGTCTGGGCCAATTGTCAATTTAAGCATATCCCCTTCAACTAATTTTGATTTGGAGGCATAGTTAGGTGGAACTGTATATTGCTTGCCATCTGGCCCAATCATTCTTTGTCCGTCAAATACGCCCTCAATTATCCTGCCTTGCGGGGTGTCAGTTTCACTGCCTTTTTGTTGGGCAACTTGTCTAAAATCAACTGAAGTAAATTTATTTTCACCGCTCAAAATTATTTTTGCCTCATCCAGTAGTAGTTGCATGCGGCTAATTATTTTTTTTAATTCGTTTATTTGGTTGTTGTTTTCTTGTTCTGACATATTTTATTTTTATTAATTTTTAATTTTTATAAACTAGCCTCTGTCGGCAATGATTTTTTGGTAGAAGAATCCCCCAGTTTTGTTCTCTCCAAAATTTCCCTCTCTACTTCAGAGCGAGGACGGCCATATTTCAATCGCGATAATTGTTTGTATTTTTCTGCTAATTCTGGATTACGAGGCAAAGGCGGCAAGGTTTTCATATTGAAAGGACGGCTGGCAGTGTTGTCAATTAACAGTTTGACATAAGCTGTATATTTTTCAATGTTGATAACATCATGAGCGCTAAAAACCGGAGCTAATTCTTTGGCGATTGTCTCTGCATCTTCCACGCCCACTCTAAACACTACCAAAGTGCCAGCATTACCAAAAACAGCGTCTTTGACTTTGGTGTCATTGCCATTCATAATCAACTGGCTTATGTATTGATGAGCCAAAATCAGCCCCAACCTGTATTTCCTAGCTTCAGATAGAATTGTAGCAATAGAATCAGTAACAAAATTTTGAAACTCATCAATATATAGATAAAAATCCCGTCTTTTTTCAGCTGGCAGTTTTGCCCGAGCTAGCGCAGCCATTTGCAACTTTGATACCAAAATCAATCCCAACAGCGAACTATTGACCTCGCCCGTAGTTCCCTTGGATAGGTTAACCAATAAAATTTTCCCTTCATCCATTATTTTCTCAAAATTAAACCCAGAACGAGGTTGGCCAATAATATTGCGCATCATTGCATTTTCAACAAAACGGCCAACTTTAGAAATCAAATAACCAAGCATTTCTGATTTGTGGAAATCAGTAGTTTGAGCCATTTCTTTCTCCCAAAAAGCTCGCACCACTGGATCTTTTACAAATTGCAAATTGTATTTTTGGAATGCCGGATCAGTAAACATGCGCGGGATATCAGCTATCGTACCTGGATTTTCTTTGTTAGCCATAAGTGTTAACATCACATTTCGCATATTATGCTCAAACATAGGACCAATCATTTCCGGCGGAAAAAGTTTATAAAAAATAGCGATCATTTCTTGTACAGCAAAATCGGCTTCTTCAGGAGAGTTAGCTTCTAGCATATTCAAACCAATGGGACGATCTGTATCTGATGGGTTGAAATAAATAATATCGTCAGCTCTCTCTGGTGGTATATTTTGCAAAATATCATCAACCAAATCGCCATGAGGATCAATAACAGCAAAACCATTGCCTCGTTTTGCATCTTGGGCGGCTAAATTGGACAAAAAGACTGATTTTCCCACGCCGCTTTTTCCAATAACATATAAATGCCGCATTCTATCCTCATCTTTAATTCTAACATCAATTTCTTCATTCCTATAAACAGCCTTGCCCAATAAGATACCTTCTTTGGGCAAATTCACCGGAGGCGGGGCTTTTCTTGCTCCCAACCAGTGGATATTGGGAGTTTCAATAAAGCGATGAGGAAAATGATAAATAGACGCCAACTCTTCTGTATTCAGAATAATTTTTCTTTTTTCAGAAAACAACCGATAAATAAAATCGTGAACTATGTTATTGTTTGGAGAAAAAATAATAGCTTTGAACGAATTTCCGTACTGGTAAATATTAAACTGAGCAAAAGAATTGGTAATATTTTCCAAATATTGTCTGGTTTTATGCTCGTCAGCAGTAGATACAACTATCCTAATATTGCATTCCAGACCGGCTTTTGACATTTTGTTTTCAATACTCTCAATCATTTTCTGCTCTAGGGGTGATATTTGCCTTTTTTCCGTCAATTGTTCTGCTTTTTTGTCTTTTCCGCTCCAAGAGTCAAAAATAGCTGAGACCAAACCTCCCAATAATTTAAAAATTATATTTTGTTTATTAATTAACTTGTCTGGTGACTCGCCTTTTTGCAGTTGTTCTACTATATATTTTCCTTGAGAACGCCAGCTGTAATGTGCTGGCCTGGCAATTATTTGAATAGCAGCCCCCTCATCCTCTCCTAATTTAGACAAAGCATTAGTAATAGCATTAAGAGGGTCTGATTCAGCTTCTTTGTAAGTCTTCAGAGGAAAAGCGTTTGATCTAGTAAAAACCAAATAACTGCCCAAAACCTTGCTATTTGGTTTAAAAATATTATAATCATCCACTTCTTCAATATGGGCCTCCGGGTATTGGGCGTGGATTTGCTGCATGACAAAACGTAATAAATGGGGAGGAACGCCCAGATAAAAAAATATTTCCCCGCGATGAGATACCATTTCCAGTGAAATATGGTCAGTTCTTCCCCGCCAAATCTTTTTTAATCCTTTTTCTGGCTTCAAACCTCCCAGCGACGCATAAAAACTCTCTGCCAGGCCGACAATTTCCTGCCATTTGCTTTCAGCTTGATTGTTATTATCGTCAAGCCCCTTACCGCTTTGGGGGATTTGGACTAATAAAATTTTTTTAGCAATGGCAATATCATAGGC
>WFTD01000098.1 GCA_015485755.1 Patescibacteria group bacterium
AGTCAGGACGGCTTTTGGGTTGATAATTTTTGGCTAAAATTAGCTAAAATAAGCTACCTTGTGTAGGGGTAAGTTCGGCCAGCTCTTCTGGTGAAAAAATAATTATTTCTCCATAAACCCCATCATAACCAGGGTTAATTTTAAATTTATTTTCTCTCAATCTTTTTATTCCTTCCACTACCCTCAAATCAACTCCTTTTTCTTTCATCTGGTCCAATGATACATCTAACAATATATGAAGCTCGCTGCCAAGACTTTCTATCATTTGCCAATAAATTTTCATAACCGATTTGCTCTGCCTTCCTTTTACTCCCAAACTCTGAGCAATAATTTTATCAAGTTCAATTAATTTTTTATAACCAGGCTTATCTTTGGGGATATAACCTTCAGGCCGATCAGCTAATTCTTCCACCCGATAATCAACGCCAATGGTCAAAGGTTTTTTGCACTTTGGGCAAATGCCTTTTAGCTTCATAGTTTCACTGGGTTTGAGCACTATGCCGCACTCTCTATGGCCATCAAAATGATAACGACCTTCTTCAGGAAAAAATTCAATCGTATACAAAAATTTTTTTATGTCCTTTTCTTTTAAAATGCGGATGAACTCTTGATAGGAGAGATCATTTTCTTCAATCTCAAAAACATTTGCTTCCCGGCCAATATTTTTCAAAGAATGGGAATCAGAATTTGATACCAAAATATAAGGATCAAGCTGGGACAGCCGCCAGTTCATCGGCGGATCGGATGAAAGTCCTGTCTCCAGGGCAAAAATATACTTGCTCATATCCTCAAAACACTCCTCTACGCTATCAAAACCAGACTTAGAACCAAACAAAGAAAACCAAGGTGTCCAAATATGGGCTGGTATCAACTCAAATCCTTCATCAATTGTTTTGATCAGCTCCAAAAAATCACGATCAGACATGCCTAAGATCGGCCGGCCATCAGCGCGCAAATTAAACCCTCTTTCTTCCAGCTTCTGATTGAGCTTTTTTACTGCTTGAAGAGAGGGGGCCAGCACCACCTCATGCACCCGGCGTGTTTTGTCTCCTTTCTTATAAATAAAAGAAAGTTCAGTGGTAAACAAAAAATAAACTTTATCCTGACACTTGGGTTCAAGCGAGTATTCTTTTTTTAAAAGATAAAGACCGCCTCCAATATCCTGCAGCTGCTGTTCACATTCTTTAATCCAAACTGGATGGGTAAAATCAGCTGTTGTCAAAAGATTTACCCCTTTAATCCGCCCCCATTTTTCCAAATTGGGCAAAGTCAACTGCGGCGAACAAGCGCGAGAAAAACGGGAGTGGTTGTGGATGTCAGCAATAATTCGCATAAAAAAATAATAACCTAATCTGGTAAAAATTGCCACATTATCTCAAAAAATTCTTTGTGCATTTTAGCTACAATTGGGCTGTCAATCACAATTGCTTTAATTGGCGGCACTGTTTGATGAATAACTACCCGCTGAGGAATTATCACTAAATTTGTATCGAGTTTTGTACCAGCTGGCAAAAGTTTAATAGTTTCATTGTAAAATTCCTGCATTTTCTGATACCGACGAGCCATAGGGGAATCTTGCAAAAGCAATCTAATCTTGATATTAAGCTTAGATCTGCGACGCAAAAAATCTTCAAAATACTCAGGATCAAGACTGTACCACTTTTCTTGATCAGAAATAACCAAATAATCATCCCCCAGCTTTACTGATTTTAATAAATCCTCATAAATAGATTTAATTGCTGGCAAACCTTCATAATAACGCAAATAACTTTCTTCAGCACTGGCATTGTACAAACTCAAAAAATCAGGCAAATACCTATTTAGCTTTTGTTGACGCTCCTCAATAATTGCTGCCAAATTTTCCGGATTAATAGCTCGATAAAAAGTTTTAAAACCGCGTACCACCACTTCAACTAAACCCTTCTGCTTTAGCGATTCAAGCACAGAGTAAACTGTAGTCCTTTTTATTCCTGCTTCTTTAGAAATGGATAAAACCGTCACCTCTCCCAAGCTTAATAAAGCCAGATATACTTTTGATTCCTTTTCAGTTAAACCCAACTCATTTAAAACTTTAAGCAGTTTATTTTTCATAAAAATGTCTAAATATTCGTCAACATTATATATAACAATTATATATATTTTAAAAGAAAAAATCAATAATATATTAAATAATGTCGACAAATATGACAATTATATAAATATAAAATAAACTAAAATGAAATTTAAAATGTAGTGAACTTTAACAAAAAATAAGGAGGGTAAAATGGCTCTAACAAAACAAATTATTTTACTAACCTTCATTGCTCTTCAAGCAAATGCTCAACATTTTCTAAATGGAAGCATTTATTGCGACAGTCGTGGCTTTAACACCATGACAGTGGAAGGGCAAAGCGAAATAGGAAGGTGGCAGACTTTCGCTTTTGTGGATTTTTATACTGACAAGACTAACTCTTCTAACTTTACTAGTGCTTATGGAGAAATAAAGGAAGCAGTAAAAATATTTGGACCTTACCGCCTGCTGTATGAATATAATGATGGTAATGGCAAAGCTGTGCATCGCCTAGGACTACAAATAGATCTGAAAGGTTTCTGGATCAAAA
>WFTD01000099.1 GCA_015485755.1 Patescibacteria group bacterium
GTTAATATTAATATAATTTATATGAGCAAAGACAAGAAAAAGAAAAATAAACACAAAGATGATATCAGCGGTTTTTTGCGGCAGGATAGCGATCTGATCAAACCAGACCAAACAGCTAGAGGATCAAGTTTGGCCTATTTGTTGTTGGCTTTTGTTTTTGGTTTGTTTGGCGGTATTTTTGGTGAACTTTATGTAAATAATTATTTAGCCGCTTGGGGAATACCGGCAACTAATATTTACCAGCAATATGGCAATGCCGGAAATGAAGCAAAAGAGCCGGAGGTAATTGTATTTAAATCGGTTGACAAAAATAAAACTGACACTGATTTTGATAAGTTGATTGAGACAGCCGCAGCTAGTGTTGTTGGTATTTTTCCAGCTAAGGACAATGCCGAAACTTTGTGGGATAATGTTTATTTGCCAGAGGACCAGCTTGGCAATGGTTTAATTTTGACGGCTGATGGTTGGATTGTTACAACCAAATCCGTGGTTGATAACAGCCAGGGGAAATATAAAGTGGTTTTGGCTGACAAAAAGATTTTTACAGTTAGCGAGATTGTTTTTGACCCAGTATCAGAGGCGGTATTTTTAAAAATTGACGCTGACGGCCTGAAGGTGGTTAAATTTGCTGAAAGATCACAATGGCGCGTAGGCAATAGTTTGTTTGTTTTGGGCAATGCCTTTGCCGACGGTGGAATTAGTATAGTAGAGACAAACCTCAATAAATTAGTTTACCAGTCAATTGACAAACCAACTGATTTTATCCAGTCTAGTGAAAAGTTTAATAAATTAGCATTGCTGGCTGACAAGGTTGATAAAATTTTATTTGGCAGTCCAGTTTTGAATAGGCAGGGCGAGATTATGGGGTTGGTTTTTTCTAGTGTTGATGGCGGATCTACCGTATTGCCTAGCCGCTATTTAGAAACAGCTATTGACAATATTATTACTTTGGGAGAAATTGTAAGGCCTTATTTGGGAGTATCATATTTGGATTTGGCTCACACTTTGGGGCTTCCGGGTGAGATTAGCGAAGGGCAAACCAAGGGAGCTGTTCTGTATGGAGAAAAGAATTCTTTGCCAGCGGTTGCTCCTTCATCACCAGCGGCTAAGGCTGGCCTGAAAGCAGGTGATATCATCGTGGCAGTAAATGATGAGCCAGTTGACGCTTACAATTCTTTGACTGATTTGGTCCAACAATACAAAGTAGGCGATGTTATCAAACTTACAGTTATTTTTGAGGGCGAGCAGAGAGAGGTTGAAGTAGCGCTTGATAGCCTGCCTGAATCAACGCTTGAGTAAAATTTGCTCCTTGTCAAAACAGCGTCAACTTGACGCTGTTTTTTGGTTTGGCTGAATATAGGCCTGCGAAGGAGAAAATTTTTTATTTGTTATTCTCCAGCGGTCAACATATCTCCCCAAGCCTTTATTGTTGAGATGAAATTGGCGGCGTTTAGTCTGTTGTGACCATTTGAGCAGGGAGTCAAAGTTTATTTTGTATCTGCCTCTTACTACAATATAGACAACTTCGCCATCTTTGATGGCTTGTCGTATGGTTTTGTCAGATACACCAAATAGTTTAGCTGCCTCTGACACTGATAAACGCAAGGGGATATTTGATTTGGTGTTAGTTTTCATAAAATAACTTCTAGATTATTCTAGAAGTTATTTTAGAATAAATTAAATAATCAGTCAACTTTTAGTTTTGGTTAAGCTAAATTTTTTCCTTTAAGCAATGCAATTTGAGTGAATTTAACCTCTGTTGAAAACCATAAATTTGAGGTATGTTATTATATATAAGATATTCTGGACATTTATTTAGTTTTGTTTTGTAATAAATAACTGTTTTTTTCGTCTAAGTATATGAAAGCATTTAAAAAAATAAAATATTCCTTATTGGTAGAAAGAGTGCGGCAGGGCGATAAAGATGCTTTTACTGTTATTTTTGATGATTATTATCCCAAGATATTCCGTTATGTTTATTTCAAAGTGCCGCGTTTAGAGACTTGTGAAGATTTGAGCAATGAAGTATTTTTGAAGTTTTGGCAAGCTACTTATCATGACAAAAAAAAGGTGAGAGACCTGCAAGCATTTCTATATAGGATAGCCCATAACACAGTGATTGATTTTTACCGAACGCGCAAAGCAGAAGTGAGTTTGAATGAAGCCATAAATGCTCCGGACGAGCACAGCGAAAAGATTTTGAAGGATATTAATATTGATCAGGATATGAAAAAGGTAATTGAAGCATTGCGCGGATTGCCGGATGACCAAGCTGAAATTATTAGCTTAAAATATATTGAAGAGCTGTCAGTCAAGGAGATTGCCCAGATAACTGGCAAAAAGGAAAATAATGTTAGAGTTATTTTGCACCGCGCTATAAAAATTTTACAAAACAAACTAAACAACAATTAAGCAATGACTAGTTGGCAGGAACAATTGAATAAATTAAAAAGTTTGCAGCCAACCCCGCAAGTAATAGAGAAACAAAAAGGGGTGGTGTTGGCACAGATTGCAAATGAGGGCAGGAATGAGGCGGTTGAGATGTCATCCTGGCGATATGTTTTGTCTCATCCTTTTTTGGTTAAACCACTGGCCTATGTGGCGGCAGTGGTTTTGTTGTTGGTTGGAGGTTCGTATTACACTATGTCAGCTGCAGTTAATTCTGAGCCAGGCAATGCTTTTTATCCGGTAAAGGTTCAGTTTGAAAAGTGGCAAACAGCTTTGGTTCCTAGCAGCGATGCGGACAAAGTGCAAAAGCAAATTGAGTTTGTTGACAGGAGATTGGCTGAACTGTCTAAGGTCAGCCAAGAGGAAACCCAGCCGTTTGACAAGCAGACAAAAGTTGCAGTAGTTGCCAAACACTTGAATTCATCCCTACAAGAGGTCAAGGATACTTTAGAAAAAGCAGCTCAGGATTCAACCGAGGAAGAAGTGGTAAAGGTGGCTAAATTGGTGAAAGACAAGTCAGTTGATGTTCAGCAATCTTTGAGCCAATCAGATTTGCCAGCAGAAGTTAGAACTGTTTTGATCAGAGAAGTAGAGGATGTTCAGTTGAGCGCTTTGCAAGTGCTGATTGACAGGTACAAAAAAGAGCGTGATCAATTGATCAAAGCTGATATTGAAAAACAACTGCAAGACAAGGTAGCTGAACTAAGCGGAAAGGTTAGTCTATTGCCAGAAGATCAGCAAACAGATCTGTTTGTCAAATTGCAGTCAGCTGATAGTTATATCCAAGAAGAAAATTTTGCTCAGGCATTGGCAGAGATCAAGGCGGTAAACAATGCATTGTTAAACCAGAGCAAGGAAGAGCAAGTTTTGGGAGTGGAAGAATTGACAGTGGATAACCAAAATGGATCTTCAACTGCCACTTCTACAAAGTAGGCAGTGGTTGTTAATTGACAATAAAATAAAATGAAGTCTGAATGAGTGCACGCTGGCAAGCGAGTATTATTCAGACTTCATTTGGGAAGTCTGGCAGTTCAAGTGCAACTACTTGGACTGCTTGGGTTCATTTGAACCCGCCTAAGCTCATTAGAACCTTGATTTGATTCCTTAATTGGGATGGTTGGACGTTTGGGGGCTGGTTATGTCAGCCAAAGGTCGAACCAGCGTCAGATAACCTACCAGTTAAGGGTCAATCGCAGGTAGCTACAGGTTCTAGTGGGTTTAAAAATAATTAATCAGTTTCTGTATGAAAAAATATTTAATCGGTTCACTGACAGTCCTTACGGTGATGTGGGCAATGGGCTTGTCACTGCTTGTGGCAGCTCCGGCTAGCGCTGCTGTAGGCGACTTGGTCAAGTCAGCTTCTTCTCCCACTGTTTATGTGGTTGGAGCTGACGGTGTAACCATCATGCCGTTCCCTCATGCTAATGTTTATTCTTCATGGGGTTATCCGGCTGATTTTAGCACCGTTATGACCAAGGACCTCTCCAGCTATACCGTGGGGCCAAATGTTGAATTCCGCAGTGGTTCCTTGGTAAAAGGAGATGGTCCAGCCGTCTACTACATTGAAAACCGCACCAAGAGACCAATCATT
Organism: Patescibacteria group bacterium; assembly: GCA_015485755.1. Taxonomy (GTDB): domain Bacteria; phylum Patescibacteriota; class Patescibacteriia; order S139-126; family S139-126; genus S139-126. The sequence continues at coordinate 4,040 of WFTD01000099.1, forward strand.
TCTGATGTAGTCTTCTTGGCATTGGGCTGGGATTGGAATGATATCACTTGGTTGTCTGACGCTTTCTTGGCAGACTATCCAACTGGTTCTCCAATCAGCTCATCTTCAATGCATCCAGACGGTTCTTTGGTCAAATATGCAGGCAGCCCAGCTGTTTACTTGATTGACGGCGGTCAAAAGAGGCCATTTGCTTCAGCTGCAGCTTTTGAGGCAAACAGATACAATTGGGCTGATGTTATCACCATTCCTGACACCGAGACTTATCCTGATGGTGCTCCTATCACCGGTTATGAGCAGGCATTGTCCTTACCTCAAGGTGTAGGCGCTGCTTCTCAGCAGACCGGTTCAGGTTTGACTGTATCTGTTTCCCCAATGAACCCAGCTGCTACTACTATCATTGCTGATAACAGTGGTACTGCAGTTGGCCAGTCATTGGTGCCATTCTTGGCAGTTAACTTCACCGCTTCAGCTGACGGTGATGTGAAAGTAACCAGCTTGAGATTCAAGAGAAAGGGTATTTCAACTGATAGTGATATCTTGAATACCTATCTCTATGACAGCAATATGAATCGTTTGGCATTGGGTGGTAGCTTGTCTTCCAACTACCTCACCTTCAACGATCCAAACGGTTTGTTCACTGTTCCAGCTGGTACAACCTACACTGTCTACTTGCGCGCTGACTTGAATCAGAGCGTAAGCTCAGGCAAGACCATTGGTTTTGACATTGAGTCTTCCTCTGATGTCACTACTGATGGAGCTGCTGTAGCTGGAAGCTTCCCAGTTAGCGGCAACTTGATGACCACCGCTACTGTTTCTGACCTTGGTTATGCTTCATTTGGCACACCAAACCCAACTGGTAATGCCAATGTTGATCCAGGCCAGAACAATTTTGAGGTTTGGAATGATACCGTGATGGCTGGTGATCAGGATATTGAGTTGCGCCGCATCAAATTCACCAATGTTGGCAGCATCCAGCAAGATGACTTGCAGAACTTCTATCTCTATGCCAACGGCGTTCAGATAGCTGGCCCAGTCCAGATGAACGCTGATAGAGAAGTCATTTTTGACTTGTCTGCTTCACCTCTTGCTATTGACAAGGGCGTAACCAAGACCTTGTCTCTCCGCGCTGACATTGTCAAAGGCGCAACCAGAACCTTCAAGTTCACCATCCAGTATCAAGATGATGTCTTGGTCTGGGATGCCAATTACGGTGTTTACACTCAGCCTTACGGCGGTTCTTCCTGGTCAGTGATTCAGCCAGCTGGTACTTACACCATCAACGCTGGTTCAATCACTGTTTCCAGAGCTGCTGATTCACCAACTGGCAACGTAGCCCAGGGTGCAACTAATGTTCACTTGGCTCGCTTCAATTTTGACGCCAGCGGTGAAGACATCAAGATTTCCAACTTGCTCGTGTCTGTTGACACGCCAAACAATGGCGGTTTAGACAACGGTAGAGTTGTTGTCAACGGCACCCAAGTTGGTTCTACCAGCGATTTGGCTGAGTGGGGTGGTACTCCAACTACCTTCAACTTTGGCTCCAGCTTTATTGCTGAGGCTGGTAAGACCACAGTCGTTGATATTTACGCTGATATCAAGACTTCAACCAGCAGTCAGGTCCAGACTGGTAATGTGACTGTTTACTTGCAGACCGGTTCATCCAATGGTCAGGGAGTAAACTCATTGCAGACAATGAATGTTCCATCATCCAATGTGATGGGCAACACCTTGTCTGTCCAGGCTGGCAGCTTAAGCGTCACCTCTAACGCTGCTTATGGCAACCAGACAATGGTGCCAGGCACCCAGAATGCTAGAGTTGGCAGCTTTACCCTTACTGCTGGCAGCGCTGAGGGCGTAACTATCACCTCAATTACTGTTGGTTTGTCCAGCGCTGAGGCCGCTTCCACCACCAACATGAAGTTGATGAAGGACGGCGCTCAGATCGGCAGCACTATTGCCAACCCATCCACTTCCAACTTATTCTCCGGCTTTAGCTTTGATATTCCTGCTTCCGGCAGTGTTGTGATTGATATCTATGCTGATTTCAAGAGCAACGCTGACAAGGGTCCATGGCAGGCAACTATCTCAGCTAACGGAGTAAGCGGAATTGGTAAAGTTACTGGCAATTCTGTGTCTGCCCCAACATCTGCTTTGAACTTGCAGACAATCACTATCAGCAACGGTTCATTGTCAGCCTCACTTGATGCTTCAGCTCCAGATTCTGACATCATTTTGGCTGGCGCTACCAAAGTCCATATGAATGCAGTTAAATTCACTGCTCTTTATGAGGACTTTGAGGTTCAGGAGATTACCTTTATTGTTCCAGCTGCCGCTGCTGATAACGTTGCTAAAGTCATTATTGAGTATCCAACTCAGAATGGCGGTACCGCAACAGCCGAAGGTTACTTGGCCAACGGTTCTGTAACCTTCACTGGTCTGAACATGTTTGTGCCGCGCAATGACAGCGCTGTCATGCATGTCTACATTGACACCACTACCATCCAGAATGGTGCTGACAGTGGCGATGAATTCTCAGTTGACTTTGACGCAACTGGCGCTACTTACAAGCACCAGGGACTTGGTTCTGGCAATGTAGAGACCAACGCAGCCAATGTTGCCTCTGGCGATATTGCTGGCAATGACATGGTGGTCCGCAAGACCAGACCAACCATCACTTTGGCCAGTTTGCCAACTACCAGCTTGACTGCTAATGGCAATTACACCATCTTCAAGTTCACTGTCGCAGCTGACAATGCTGAAGATGTCTCCTGGTCAAGGATTGGTTTGGATGTTGCCTTGAATAGTGTTGGTTATACCACCGTGTCAATCTATGATGCTAACGATCAGTCCACTGCTTTGTCAGCATCATCAACTGCTACCTCTTCCAGTCAAATCATCATTGATTTGACCAATGAAGAGATCATTCCAGCCGGTGGATCCAAGACATACATTGTCAAGGCCTACCTCACTGGAGTCAATGCTTCTGGCGATTCTATCACCACCAGCATCAAGACTCCTTATGGCACCACTTCTACCGGCGGATGGAGTGCTGTAGCAGCCAACGAACAAGCCTTTGTCTGGTCTGATAACTCAGCTATCCCACACAGCTTCACCAGCGCTGACTGGGCTAACGCTGAGTATGTCAAGACCTTGCCATCTGACACTCAGAGTTTGAGCAAACAATAAGCTTAAGCTAACTGAGCAAGTCAGTTTGGCTACTAGGCTTGATCGTTACTCCCGCCCCGACCTTGCGTCGGGGCGGGATTTTATTTGTCAAAGATTTATTTTTTTTATAAACTTTAAAAAGTTATGCTATAACTATGAACAATAGGCAACCTTATGGAAAAATCAGACAAACAAACAACCCCAAACAAACGCAGTCAAAATCAAGATAAGCGCTTGCTTATTTTGGGAGGTATTTTGGCAGTGTTGCTGTTGTTTTCAATCAGCTGGTATTTAGCGGTTTTTAGGTTTTGGCAGTCAAATCCCAGTTCGGTTCAGACTAGTCAGGATAAATTGGCTCAGTATTTTCAAAATGGAGAGCTCAAAACTCAGCCCGACCAACAACCGCCGCCTGAGATAAAACAAAGGCTGGAGAAACAGATTGAGGAGTTGCGGCAATCAGCCAAAGATAAAGATTCTGCTGGAGAGAATTCTTATTTAGATTATATGGGCATTGCCAATAGTTTGAGGATGAAAGGGGAGTATGAGGCGGCGCTAAAAGCTTATCAAGAGATGTTGAAACGGTGGCCAGATGATTATTTGGTCTGGCACAATATTGGGGTTTTGTATGAGGATATGGGGCAGTATTTGTCAGCGGCGCGCGCTTATCAAAAGTCTATTGACAGCAAACCAGAAGATAGGTTGCCTTATTTAAAGTTGGCTAAATTGTATTTGCGTCACAGTTCAGATCCGACTCAAGCAAGAGAAGTTTATTTGCGCGCTTTGCAGTCCACCAACAATGATATTGAAGTGATGAAGGCTTATGCAGAATATTTGGAAAAGGTTGAAAATGATTTGCAAGAAGCGCTGCTTTATTGGCAAGAAATAGTTAAGCGCACCAAAAATAAACAGGCAGTAGAGGAGAAAATTAAGGAGCTGGAGAAGAAGTTAGTAAAATAAAAATTGCCAAACGGGATATTTGTTTGCCCTTTTATAAGAATGTGGTATTTGTTTAATGGCAAAGAAAAATAATTTTCTACCTTTAACTTTTATTCTGCTTAATAATGGGATGATCCGACATCCATTCCTCAGTTGTCATGCCGGCCTTAGAGACGGCATCCACCCTCTCCCTTGTCATGCCGGCCTTAGAGACGGCATCCACCCTCTCCCTTGTCATGCCGCACTTGATGCGGCATCCAGAAACAAAAACAAAAAATAAAAAGAAAAATTTTGTTTATCTTTTTTATTTTTCTAGACTCCGGATCAGCTTCGCTTACGCTCAGCTGTCCGGAATGACAATAAAAGGAGGTTGTCATGCCGCACTTGGCAAGGAGCTTATCTTCTTTTTGTCACCCTCTGGCTTTTATCCCGTTGTATAATGGGATGACCAGAGGGTCCAGAAACAAAAAAACAAAAAAAGACAAATAGATTCCGGATGTCCCTTCGCTAACGCTCCGTGGACCCCGGAATGACGGTGAAGAGGTAGATTCCGGATATTGCTCGCTTCGCTCGCAATTCCGGAATGACAATGAATGGAGATTGTCATACTAGACCCCGATCCGGCATCCACCTTTCCTTTGTCATGCCGGACTCCGATCCGGCATCCAGAAAAAATAAAAACCCAATCTTATTAGATAACATCCAAAAAATATAAATAAAAAATAAAAATAAACCCCATCGCAACTTTACTTGCGCTCAACTTCTGGGACGGTAGAGAGGGGCGAATTATAACGCCCCTACTTGCACTTCTTGGTA
>WFTD01000100.1 GCA_015485755.1 Patescibacteria group bacterium
GTTAACAAAGTTAGAAAGAGATAAAATAAACCATCGCCGCAAGGCTATTGCCAATATCAAATCACAATTAGTTAAATTTATTTAGTATGTTGGATATAAAATTTATTAAAGAAAATTTAGATTTGGTAAAAACTAACAATGCCAGTAGGGGAGTGCAGGTTGATTTAGACAGGCTTTTGACATTGGTTCAGGAAAAGAATTCTTTGCAACGCGAGGTTGATGAGTGGCGCGCTGAAAAAAATAAATTTTCCAAACAAAAGCCAGATCCAGCCATTATTGAAAAAATGCGAGAGTTAGGAAAACGTATTTCCGACCATGAAGCAAGGATTCGTTTACTTGAAACCGAGATAAATAATATCATTGCCCGTATACCCAATATCAACCAACCGGATGTGCCAATTGGCAAAGATGAAAATGATAATGTTGTAATCAAAGAAGTGGGGGAGAGGACTGAATTTTCCTTTGCCCCTAAGGCTCATTGGGAATTGGGCGAAGAACTTGATCTTATTGACACTAAAACAGCTGCTCAAATATCTGGAAGCCGCTTTAGCTATCTTAAAAATGAACTAGTCTTACTTGAATTTGCTTTGTTGAGATATGTTTTGGATAAATTATTAAAATACAATTTTATCCCCCTTCTTACCCCGACTTTGGTCAAAAAGGAGCCTATGTTTGGCACTGGATTTTTGCCAACTGAAGAGAGTCAGATCTACAGAGTAAATCCTGAACAAGATGATCTTTATTTGATCGGTACATCAGAAGTAACTTTGGTTTCTTATTTTGCTAACCAAGTTATTGATGTTGAAAATCCGATAAGATTATGCGGTTTTTCTACTTGTTTTAGGCGCGAAGCAGGCACTTATGGCAAAGACACCAAAGGAATCATCAGACAACATCAGTTTGATAAGTTGGAGATGGTTAGTTTTACCAAGCCAGAGGATTCGCGGACAGAGCATGATTTTTTGTTATCAGTTGAAGAAGAGATTTGGCAGGATTTAAAAATATCATACAGAGTGCTAAATATTTGCAGCGGAGATTTGGGGGCGTCTGCTTCAAAAAAATATGATATTGAGGCCTGGCTGCCATCTGAACAAAGATTTTTGGAGGTTACCTCCTGTTCTAATTGCACAGATTTTCAAGCTCGCCGTCTCAAAATAAAATTTGTTAAAGATAAAAAAACTAAAGAATTAGTTCACACACTCAACGGAACAGCGGTAGCTATGGGCAGAACTATGCTTGTTATAATGGAGAACTATCAACAGGCAGACGGCAGTATTTTGATGCCAGAAGTTTTGCAGCCATATTTGCCTTTTTCCAAAATTGAACGTTCAGCCCAGAATTAAAATATGGACAATGGCAGCCAACAAATAGAATTATCGCCAATCAAACAGATTGAATTGCTAGCTAGCAAAATTCCTGGAGTGGTATCTTTGGCGCAAGGCATTCCAGCTGATGACACTCCGTCAATAATTAAAGATGAGGTTATTTCTGCTCTCCAACTTGGCAAGGCAGCTCGTTATTCTTTGACTTATGGCCTGCCTCAGTTGCGTGAGGAAATTTCTCAACATTTGCAAAGTATTGGCATGGAGTATGATTGGGAAAGAGAAATTATTGTAACAGCTGGATCAATTGAAGGGATAACCGCTTCTTTATTGGCGTTGGTGAGTCCTGGCGATGAGGTTATAATTACCAGCCCGTCTTACGCCTCATACCAGCAGGCAATTAAAGTAGCAAGAGCAATTCCAGTAGAGGTTGATTTGGATGATAAGTGGCAGTTTGATCTAGATGCTTTCAAAAAGAAAATATCAAAAAGGACCAAGGCTGTAATTATAGCAAACCCAAACAATCCAACTGGAACTATTTTTGCTAAGCAAGAGCTTATTGAAATTGCCAAGTTGGCCAAATCTAATAATTTTTTTATTATTTTAGATGAAGTGTACAGGGATCTTATTTATGAAGACAGTTTATTCTTTAGCTTGGCCGAGTTGCCCGAGTTTAGAGATGTTATTGTAAGAGTTTATAGCTTTTCTAAGGCTTATGCCATGACAGGTTGGCGAATTGGATATTTGCATAGCGATAAACGCAATGTTGATGAGATAATAAAAACTCACGATGCTCTTGTCACCTGCGCTCCAGTCATATCCCAGTACGCAGCCCTAGCTGCTTTGCTTATGCCAGAGGAACAAAAAGATCAGATAAGGCAGGCTTATAAAAATAGGCGTGATGTTATAGTTTCTCGTTTAGACAAGATGAGTGATATTTTTTCTTACCAAAAGCCAACTGCAGCTTATTTTGTCTTTCCTAAAATTAAGTTGTTAGATTGGCAAGATTCTTGGCGTTTGTCCTTGGCCTTGCTTGAGCAGGCTAAGGTAGCTGTTGTTCCGGGTGTCAGTTTTGGCAAAAGAGGAGAAGGGCACATTAGAGTGTGTTTTGGCCGCTCTGTTCATGATATTAACATTGCTTTTGACAGAATGGAGGAGTTTTTTGATAAAATAAAGACATGAAGACAATTATTAAAAAAATAATAGCTATTTACCTTAGAATATTAACCAAAATTGTTTTTTTGCGTTTTCATCCGGAGGTTATAGTCATTGCTGGCACTCACAATAAGACCCCAACTAAAAATTGTTTAGCCGATATTTTATCCCGTTTTTTTTCGGTTCAATACCCTCCATATAGTTATAACACTGAGATTGGCGTTCCTTTAACTATTTTAGGAGTTACTGCTGGGAAATCATTGTCTTGGTTTAAGGTATTATTTCGGGCAACTATCGCTGCCTTATGCACAAGAAAATACCCTGATAAATTGATTTTGGAGCTTGGCTCTGACCAGCCTGGCGACATAGAATATTTGCTTTCAATTCTACCAACTCCAACTATAGCAATTTTAACTAATATCGCACCGGAATATGTATCTAATTTTGGCTCGCTTGATAATATTGCCAAAGAATTTGCAGTGCTTACTGATAAGTTGCCATCAACTAGTTATTTGATTTACAATCAAGATGATCAGAGGTTGGTAGAATTAGCTCAACAATCATCAGCGCAATTGATTAGCTATGCCATTGAAGCAAAGCAAGCTGATTGGCAGGTAGAAGTGGTTGAGAAAACAAACCACGGTCAAAATGTTATTATCAACCATCGTGATACTAAAATAAAAATTCATACCAAACATTTTGGCAGAAACAGTATTTATAC
>WFTD01000101.1 GCA_015485755.1 Patescibacteria group bacterium
CAAATACAGGATGTGTAATCTCCATGTTATCAGAGATTTCATTTACAATTTTTTTTATCTCTCTTCCGTTCATTTTTCTATTTTATAACTTTTATCAGATTCTAAAATATCAATAACATAATAATTGATAAACTTCTGGGTAATTTGTTCCAATCTCTCCTCTACTTCCGGTTTCAATACATTCCCCGCTTCAACAAATAAATCTGTTAGAAATGCCTCGGCTAACATTTTTTTCTCCACGGTTGTGACTAATCTACCTTCTCCTTTGATGATTCTCTTTAAAACTTTTGTAAACTCGGTAAAAGCTAACTCTTTAAACTCAGACAAAAGCTCGTTATTAACTATCTTATTTAATATCATAACTATTCTCCTCTCTATTGGTTGATTTTTTGTTTTATTTTTATAGTTCTCAATAGCTTGACCTTGAGTCTGCAAACCTTTGAAAAACTCTTCCAATTCCAATTTTCCCTGTACCCACTTATTGCGCAAATTCTGAATTTTTTCATAAATCTCCTTGTAAATAGGATCATTTATTTCACTTTTTAAACTCTGAACAAGTGTAAAATAATAATCCGCAACAATGATATTATTAACTTTAACCTCCCCCCTATTAAGGGTCTCTATATACTTCTCGTCAAAAACTGCTTTCCCAACCTCTTGAATTGGTCCAATCTTAACATTATTAACTATAAAATTATTCAACTCTTGCCAAAATGACTGATCTAAAGAAAAATACTCATCACTTCTCTGCAACTGCCTTACCCTATCAACCAAAAATTTAATTACTCCTACTTCTCTGATATAGTCAACCTTATTAGGATGAGCACCTAAAGATACATAAAGCTGCAACAAGTGCCTTAATCTTCCCCACAATTTTCTCAGATACATTGAATCATCATCCATTACTTCTTCATCAAACAAATAGAGGGCAATTTTGCCAAGCTTTTCATCTATATCATTCCAAACTAAAATATCTCTATCTTCAACAGCTTGGACTGTTTTTTCAACATCAACAAATAAATCTTCTCCTCTAAATCGTAAATTTTTCAATTCATCTTTTACACTTTTTATTTCTTTTTCAAACTCTGACAGTATCTTATCAGTATTGCGTAATAAATTTTGTTTAAAATCTTCCTTCAAAGCTTCATCACTGACAAAAGAATTATAAAATTCCATTGTCTGGTTGATATAACCCAAAATACCAATAGAATCAACAATCAAGCCAAACCTTTTACCTTTTTCAGCCAAGAGCCTGTTTACTCGAGCAATTGCCTGCAGCAGTCTATGGCCATATAAAGGTTTGTCCAAATACATCACCTTAACATCAGGCGCGTCAAAACCAGTTAAAAGCATATCAGTGACAATCAAAATTCGCGGATCTGCTTTTTTCTTAAACCGCTCCACTATGGCACGATTTACTTTATCCGGTTCGCGCTCCTCATAACGATCAGATACTTCTTTGACATACTTATTAATCTTATTGTCAGTCTCGTTTTGCTGATAACTCATCACAATCTCAGACCAACTCTTAGCCTGACTGCCAAACTTTTCCTGCAAAGCTCTATCAAGCTCCTTTTTATACTGCACGCAAGCTTTCCTGTCTACTGCAACCACCATTGCCTTAAAAAGAAAATCTTCTGTATCCTGCTCTATCCTTTCGGCAATATAATTTGCCATTTTTTTAATCCGCTCAGGATTGCCCAAAAATATCCGACGATTGTTTATCTTCCTCTTTACTTCTGCAGAAACCTTTGTTTCTCCTTCCTCCAAATCTCCATATTTATCCCATTCCCTCACAAACTCTTTGATATCCTTCATATCAAGTAAAACATCTGCTTTTTTCTCTTTAATAGCAGTATAGGCAATCGGTAAGGTAAATTTATCTTTTATAGACTGGCTGATAAAATAACGGTCAAGATAATACTCCTCTTTATCTGGATAAGCAAAATAGTCAAAAGTATTTTTCTCTCTTTGCAAGATTGGTGTACCAGTAAAACCAAACCACAAAGCATTTTTAAATACTCGCTGAACCAAAGCTCCAGTATCGCCAAAAATACTGCGATGTGCTTCATCTACCAAAAGCAATATCTCCCGTTTTTCAATCTCGCCGTACTTTTTTATAAATTTATCAATACTTTTTTCTACATCTTCATCTACTCGGAACTTTTGCAGAGTCGTTACATAAAGTCCCCTATGAGCCAGATTTCCACTTTCTTCCGCTTGTCTGATATCTTTCAAAATCCTAATCAAATCCTTCACTGTCTCCACTTTCTTAAAGCGACTCTTAAAAGCAAAATGAATCTGTCCTAGTTCTGTAAATAATTGCCTGACTAAATCTCTTCTGTCCAAGATAAAAAACACAATTGGTTCTTTTTGGTAAGCATAGGAGAAAAATTTTTGCGCTAAAAAAAACATAGCAAAAGTTTTGCCTGACCCCTGCCAGTGCCAGATAAGTCCTTTTCGCTCCTCACTTTTTCCGTCAACATAAAGACGCGCTCTTTTAAATGCTTTTTCTGTGGCATAATACTGTACATACCGAGCTACAATTTTGAAAAGCCCCTTATCTGTTTCCTCGCCAGCAAAAAATACATAATCATAAATAAACGGCAAGATTCTTTTTACCTGCAATAAATCCATAATATTGCTTTTTTTCTCTTGTTCATCTCGCCAAACAAACATCTTTCTACCATTTCTATCTTCCATATTGACATTTGGCCAAACGCCCATATAACGGACTTCATCACCATACGCCACACCCAGCTGAACAAAAGAAAAAAGCCGAGGACATTCTTGCTCATACCGATTAATTTGCGCCACTGCCTTTCTAAAAGATCCCTCTATATATTTATCCTTTACCTCAATAATCACCAAAGGCAAACCATTGACAAAAAGAGTGATATCCGGTCGCACTCTGTCCTTTTCACCCACAAAAACAACCTCTTGCAGGTAAAAATAAATATTATTAGCCGGATTTTCATAATCAAATAAACGCAAACGCAGACGCCTCCTTTTATAAATAACTTCCACTCCATACTTCAAAGCATCAAGCAGCCACACTGGATTGCTGGTCTCAAGCGCGCTCATCACCTTATCCCACAACTCCTCTCGCTCATACATTTCCAGCGAATCAAAAATATTTTTATTGAGCTCCATTACCTTTTTCTGTAAAACATCACGCACATAAAATCCGCCAATATCAGAATATGGCTCAAACTGGACCAAACTTCTGCCATCCTGCCAGCCACAAGACTCAAGCCCTTGCAAAACCTCCTCAACTGTCATTTGTTCTTTAGTAACTTTTGCCATAAATTTAAACTTTAATTCTCACTTTCCCAGTCAAAAGCAATCGCATCATCTCTTTTTTTGCCCTTTCCAAATGCTTTTTCTTTTGCTTTTTTGTTTCAATAACTTCGTCTATTTTTTGGAGAATACCAGCGATTTTTTGTTGTTCGGGGAGAGAAGGCAAAGGTATCTCAAAATTAGAAATCTTTCCCTTACTAATAAATTTAAAAGTTGTCTTCCCACTTAAAGACATTATTCTTTCCTTATCAAACAAAAATCTATAAGCTAAGTATTCAGGTACCGCTTTTCCCTTGTCCACAACAAAACTATTAAATTGCTGATTGGTAGTTAGAGGTATTTTATTAATTGCAACTTTTCCGACAGAAGCAGTTAAAGATAAAATAACTGAATTCTCCGGTATTAAACTGAGATTTGTCTTTTTTAAAGCCTTTTTGGTTACATGATTCTTTGTGTTTGTGATGAAATTTATAATACCATCTGAAACCTCCTCATTAGTCAACCAAGGAATATCTCCATCAATCCAATAATCATCTTCACTCCTTAATGGGGTTGAACCTGTAAGAATATTTAATGTTATATTTTTAAGGTTATCTATATTCCACTCCTCCGGTATCTCACCAACCCCTTTCACATATTTAAACTTTTTATGCCCAATGCCGCGCGTAAGCAACTGCCTCATCGCCGCCTTTTTTATCTTTTGCCATCTCTCAATACCTACATTTACTGTTTCAATCACTTCATCAATTTTACTCAGAACTTCGGAGATTTTTTGTTGTTCCCCTACCTTCGGAATAAAAATTTCTATTCTTTTGTACCTCTGAAAATCAAGATTTCTTATACCTGTCGTCTGAGACTGCATTGTATCTGTATTGCCAGATATATAATAATAATGCAAAAAATTATATAAAAACAATGGTTTAATAGTTTCCCTAAATTCATCTTTAATCCTTATGGCAGTGGTAAAATTACTTAAAGAGAAATCATCACTATCTCTATCGAATAACACAACTCTGCCAACTGGTTGATTAGGACCACCACCTGATCTTTCAAGAATTATGTCGTCCTTTTTCAATTTTCTATTTTTAAATTGATTTTCCTCTACTTCTATTTGGACCACATCGGAATAATCTAATTTACCATTTTTTAAAAAATTAGTGTTTCTAATCACATTAACTAATACAAAAGGAGGGTTCTTGCCTTTCCATAATCCAGAAAAAAAATTAGCAATCTTATTTAATGGTTTAATATCCCACTCCTCCGGTACTTGCCCGATTGCTGTTTGTTTGTATTTTGTTGGTTTGTAGAAAGTAATATTCGTCATAAATTATCACGCTAACTTGTAATAATATTTAAAATGTTATTAACTAAATTAAAAAAATCATTATCTTGCTGTTTGCTAGGAATCAGCACCAATCCTGAACCTATGACCTCATTGTTATAAGTTTTTAAATTAGGAAAAATATAATTATCAAATATATCTCTAGAAAATAAAT
>WFTD01000102.1 GCA_015485755.1 Patescibacteria group bacterium
GCTACAGATAGCCAATGTGGTTTTGGGAGGTAATATGAGCTCACGTCTGTTTATAGCTATTAGAGAAAGGCAGGGGCTTTGTTATTACATCAGATCTAAAATTAATACTTATCAAGATGTTGGCAGTTGGACTATTTATTCAGGGCTTGATGCATCTAGGCTGGATTTGGCAGTAAAATTAATTATGAGCGAATTGCAGCGGTTCAAAAAACGCGGCATTACCAAGAAAGAGCTAACCAGCGCAAAGGAATATTTAAAAGGTAAGGTGGTGTTGCGGCTTGAGGATAGCGCCAATTTGGCCCAGTGGTTTGCCGAATATGCTATGTTTAGGTCCAAAATTTTAACTCCAACCGAGATTATGAAGAAGCTAGACAGAATAAAACTTTCCACGGTTAACCAGGCAATCAACAAGGTGATGAAGGAGTCACGGTTAAATCTGGCGATTATTGGTCCGAATAGACCGGTTGATAATTTATATAAATTTTTAAAATTTAATTAAAACATATGGACAGCAACCAATCCAAAAAGCCGGAACATATAATAGTCACTATTTCTTCCCTGACTTTTTTGAAAGTGATTGTTTTGGTTGTTGTTTTGGGATTTTTGTGGGTAGTTAGGGATATATTGCTGTTAGTATTGGTAGCAATTATTTTGGCGGCTGCTTTTGATCCTTGGGTGGATTGGTTCCAACAGCGCGGCATTCCCCGTGCTTTTAGTATTTTGGGCATTTATTTGGTGTTGTTGGGCATCATAGCTTTGGCGGTTGGCATGATGATTCCGGTAATAATAGAGCAAATGGGAGCGCTTGCCCGCAGCTTACCTTATGCATTTGAAAAAGTCAGCGGTTTGTTTGCTGACCTTAGGAGCTTTTCTGTTGAATATGGTTTTATTGACCAAATCAATAACACTTTGTCTAGTTGGCAGAGTTCACTTGGAAAAATATCAGGTGACATTTTTTCAGTTATTGGCGGCGTTTTTGGCGGGGTGGTTGCTTTGTTTTCTGTTTTGGTTATGACTTTCTATATGATTATTGAGGAAGATAACACCAAAAAATTTATTCGTTCTATCAGCCCGGCCCAATACCAAGATTATTTTATTGATTTGATGGATAGAATTTCCATTAGAATGGGGCAGTGGCTGAGGGGGCAGCTTATTTTGAGCGGAGCAGTTGGGGTGCTAGTTTATATTGGATTAAAAATTTTAGGCATAGAATACGCCTTTATATTAGCCCTATTGTCAGCTATTACAGAAGTAATACCTTATATTGGACCGATACTTGGAGCTTTGCCGGGCGTTCTGCTTGGTTTTACAATCTCTCCTTTGACGGGCGTATTTACCATTATTGTCTATTTTGTTGTCCAGCAGCTGGAAAACCAACTGCTTACCCCCAAAGTTATGTCCAAAGCAGTTGGCTTGAATCCGGTGGTGGTAATTATTGTTTTGCTTATGGGAGCAAAGATTGGCGGCGCGATTGGTGCAATTATTGCCATTCCTGTGGCGATTATAGTTAGCATTTTCTTAAAAGATTTTTTGGATGATCCAGCCCGGTATAACCGTTCTTCTTCAACCACTAGTGAAAATTAGCAATTTTTATGAGATTCTATGTAGTTGCTACTCCAATTGGCAATTTATCCGACTTAACTTTTCGGGCAAAACAAACATTGGAAGAGGTTGATATAATTGTGTGTGAAGACACTAGGCAGACTAAAAAATTATTGCAGCACTATCAGATAGAAAGCCAATTATTTAGCTGGCATCATCATTCCAACCAGTCAGCCACTTTGAAAATTGTAAAATGGTTGCAGGCAAACAAAAGTATTGCTTATGTAGTTGATGCCGGCACGCCTGCCATTTCTGATCCCGGAGGCAGGCTAGTGGCTGAAATTTTGTCACGCTTGCCTGATGTTGAAATTGTGCCAATACCAGGACCATCAGCCGTAACAGCTATTTTATCAGTTGCCGGAATGCCGGTTGATAAGTTTCAGTTTTTGGGATTTATTCCCCATAAGAAAGGAAGAAATAAATTTATTGCCAAATTAAAGCAAGCAGATATTGTTACTGTTTTTTACGAATCAGTCCATCGGATAAATAGGCTATTATCTGAATTAGAGCAAGAATTGCCAGATAGGCAGATTGTTGTCGGCAGGGAACTTACCAAACAATTTGAAAGCATTTATCGCGGCACAGCTATTGAAATAAAAAGGAAATTGGCACAAGATAAATGTAAGGGAGAGTTTGTTATTGTGGTAGATAAGAAAGATAACAATTAAATCAATTTCTTATGGACAGGGATTTTTTTTACATTACTACTGCGATTGATTATGTTAATGCCGCTCCTCATATTGGCCATGCCTTGGAGAAGGTAGAAGCGGATGCGTTGGCTAGATTCTTTCGTCAGCGGGGCAAAAAAGTTTTTTTTCTAACAGGAACAGATGAACATGGCAGTAAAATAGCTGCCAAAGCTGAAGAGCTAGGCATTTCTCCCCAGGAATTGGTAGACAGAAACGCCGCCCGTTTTAAACAGCTTCTTTCAGCTTACAATATTTCCAATGATGATTTTATTCGGACCTCAGATAGGCAGAAACACTGGCCAGGAGCGCAAAAATTGTGGCGCCAATTAGCCGAGAATGGTGATTTAGTCAAAGATAAGTATCGCGGACTTTATTGCATTGGTTGCGAGGCTTTTATTACTGAAAAAGAACTAGTTGATGGCAATTGCCCTCATCACAAAAAACCGCCCCAGGTGATTGAAGAGGAAAATTATTTTTTTAACTTTGGCAAGTACAAGCAGGCAGTTATAGAGAAAATTGAGAATGATGAGTTGTTGGTTATGCCTTTGAGCCGTAAGCATGAAATTTTGAATATTCTCAAAGAAGCGCAAGACAGAGTTAGCTTTTCTCGTCCAAAGGATAAATTGGATTGGGGAATACCAGTGCCTGATGATGATTCTCAAGTTATGTATGTGTGGGTTGATGCTTTGTCAAATTATATCACAGCTTTGGGCTATGCGGATGAGGGAGAGTTGTTTGTTAATTTTTGGCAAAAGGGATATGTAACCCATGTTATTGGCAAGGACATTTTGCGTTTCCATGCCGCAATTTGGCCGGCAATGCTTATAGCCGCTGGAGTGAGATTGCCAGACCGTATTTTTACCCATGGTTTTATTACAAGCGAGGGACAGAAAATGTCCAAATCATTGGGCAATGTGGTTGACCCTTTTGCTATAGTAGAAAAATATGGCACCGATCCAGTTAGATATTATTTGTTGAGAGAGATTCCTGCCGGTGATGATGGTGATTTTTCTCATAAGCGTTTTGTTGAGGTTTATACAGCTGAGTTAGCCAATGGCATTGGCAATTTAGTTTCCCGCACTTCAAATATGATCGCTACTTATTTGGAAGGGAAAATATCGCTGCAGCGCGGTTCTGATTTTAATTGGGAAAGAATAGAGGAATATACAGCCAATCTACAGTTTGATCGGGCTTTGCAAGAAATTCAGGTTATTATTGATGAAACCAATAAAATGATTGATGAGGTTAAGCCCTGGCAGAAATGGAAAAGCGGTCAGGCAGATGACCAAGAAGAGGTGAGGGAACTCTTGCAAAGGGTAGGGGGGGTTATTTTGGATTTGGCTTTTTATCTTAAGCCGTTTATTCCGCAGACAGCCGAAGAGATTGAGAGTATTTTTACTAGTATCCCCATTGTCAAGGCCAAACCTTTATTTCCCCGTTTAAATGAATAAATATGTGGTTTGAGGTTTTATTGTTTGCTATTATTTTTTATTATACTTTGAGCGGCTATAAAAGCGGTTTTATCAAAACAGCCGGATCGTTATTTGGTTTGTTTATTGGCGTTTATTTGGCTAGCCGTTATTATCAAGTGCTGGCCCCAGCTTGGCAGTGGTTGTTTTTTGGCAGTTTGGCAGTTTCTAAATTTGTGGTTTTTGTTGTTCTTTTTTTGCTGGCAAGCAAGCTAGCAAAACTGTTAGTAGCTATAGTTGATAATTTTTTTGATTTGCTTCGTTTTTTACCCTTTACCAAGGTGGCTAATAAATTTTCTGGAGGAGTATTAGGGCTGATTGAGGGCAGTTTTGTGGCTGGTTTGATTGTATTGGCAGTTGTTAATTTTTCTTTTAGCAAAAGTTTAACAGCAATTGTTTGGCAGTCAGATTTTGCCAAACAATTATTGGCATATATAAATATTTTATCCCCTTTATTAAATGAAGTTATTGCCAAAACCAAAGACGCTTTGTCTGGTTGATAATTATTATTAAAACAAAATCAATGGGCGAATTTTTAAAACCAAACATTGATCGCCATACAGATAGCCCAGAGAGCGGAAATGATTATCATGATTTTTTTAAGAATGATATAAAAGATAGGGCCAAGTCTTTTTTGCGCAAGTGGATATTGCGGGCGGTAGTGGCGGGGATATTGCCTGCCTCCGCTCTTTTATCTGAGAAAGTATTTTTTTCTCTAGAAAAGACAGAGCAGAAAGAGTCATGGCAGCGTGATTACGAAAAACAGAAGGTTGATATAGACAAAGCAATATCATTGAAGTTGGAGGAAAAATTTAGTCAGTTGGCATCTTGGCAGGAAGGGGAGTCAATAAAGTGGAAGCGGGACAATCAGCCTATTTTGTTTACAGCTGATTTGAGAGAGACATTTGAGGAGTTAGGCATAGATGTTAGCAGAGTTGATTTTTATTTGGGACATTTGGAAAAAAGGGGTGATTTGCCTTGGTTGAATCTGCAAGATGTCAACAGCTATATAAATAGTTATTTTGTGCCTAACCGAATTATGGGTGATAAACTTGCCCAAGCTTTTGATAGGATTGGTTATGATTTGTCAGTAAATCCTTTTATTTTTCAGCCGGCTATAGAAAAAATTGGTTCTGATGTTTTTATAATCAAATTGGGATTGCTGGATCAGAGCAATGGGAGGATTTATATTTCTGATGAAATTAAAGCGGTGAAATTGGGTGAAGGGGGTGAGATTGGGAAAATTTTACACGCTTTGCAGTCACTAGCTGATGATCTGACAAGAAAAATGGAGCAAAAAATATTACAGCCAACACATGTTTTGGACAAAGATAAGCTAGACAAAAATAAGCTTGAAATGGGAGGGTGGAGCTACGAACAGACTGATATTACTCTAATTGATTTGAGTGATAAGAGTTTTTCTCCACAAGAAAAAGAATGGCTCAAGAACCATCCTGACCATCAATTTATTTTTAGAATGCAGCTGGATAATATTTACATACCTTTTATTTTTACAGCCAGAGATTTAGAGAAAATTGATAAAAAAATAATTGCTTCTCCTTTTGTTTTTTCAGTTGATTTGTCTGATGGCATGAAACAAATTGATAGTTTTACCTTGTTTTCTCAACTGGAAAAGGGGAGTGATAGCTCAAAAGATATCAGATTTGAGGTGGACGGGGAATCTTTGGTTGTAGGTGAATATAACTATGGCAAGGTATTGGCAGAACAACTAACAGCTAGTAGTGAGTATAAGTTATATGAGGTGTTTGAGCCAGGCAGGCAGGATACAATTTCTCTTGATGTTGACAAAAATAGACTAGTCAGAGAGCTTGATCTTTTGCATTATGATTTTGGTCAAAGTCAGGCTGAAATAGTAAACAAAGTCCTCATTTGCTTAACAGAAAGGGGCATAGGCGGATCTTTTATCAAGCGGTTTGATTCTTTAGCTGTTTTTATTGATCCGGATAAATATGAAAAATTGATTGGCAGTGATGAGTTTATGGATTATTTCTTGTCAACGGTTAGGCATGAATTTGCCCATGCCCTTGATTATCGGCTTGGTATTTCTACTGAGGGCGAGTTGAAAAATTTATTTTGGCAAAGCAAAAAGATAAATCGAATAAACAATTTATACCAATTAGCTGAGGGAAGGATGGTGGGCGATGTGAAATATGGCGGACACCCTTATGATGGCGCAGGTGAGTTTTTTGCTTCACTTGTAAACTCTGTTTACCTGCCATTGTCTAAAAAACATTTACGCAAATTTTCTGACCAGTTTTTATCTTGGTATAGCGAAGCTTTGTTGGCGATGGCTTTGGATTTGCAGCAAAAATCAGGTCCGTCAGATTTGCCTTTTTATAAAAAAATAACAAAGCGCATTTTGGTTGTTAATGAGGTTTTGTCAGAAAAATTTGCTGAAGATGGAGATTATCATTATTTATTTTATCCAGTTCTAAACAGCCGATCTTTTAATAAAGTATTAAAGTCACAAGATAAAGAATTTTTGCAATGGCTGGCAAAATATTTGCAGGATAAGGTAGCAGAGGCTGGTGAGGTTGGCGTGGATCAGCAAGTTTTGACTAAAGTTCAACATAAGATAAAATTAATACAGGAGAAGATAAAACAATAAATTTATGCTTGTTGATACCCATACCCATGTTAATTTTTCCGCTTTTAAGGATGATAGCGATGAGGTGATTAAGCGCTGCCTTGATAAGGACATTTGGCTTATAAATGTTGGCAGTCAATCAAGCACTTCACAGCGAGCCGTTCAAATAGCTGAGAGATATGAGAAAGGTGTGTATGCCGCTGTTGGCTTGCATCCCATTCATTTGTATGAAATGGATGTGGATGAGGACGAAGATATCAGTTTTCATTCTAAAGCAGAGGCTTTTGATATTGATTTATATAGAAAATTGGCCAGCAGCGATAAGGTTGTTGCCATTGGGGAGATGGGGATTGATTATTTTCACCTGCCTCAAGGCGAAGATCCGGTTGAGGTTAAGCGCAGGCAGCGTGAAACATTTTTGCAAGGGATTGAGTTGGCCCAAGATCTAGGCAAGCCGATTATTGTTCATACTCGTCCGACCAAGGGGACTTTTGATGCTTATGATGATGAGATTAATATTTTGCGGCAAGCTGGTTATTTTCATGGTGTTATTCATAGTTTTTTGGGCACTTTCGAGCAAGCCCAAGAATTCTTGCAAATGGGATTTTATTTGTCTTTCAATGGCATTGTAACTTTTAAAAATGCGCAAACAGTTCAGGAAGTAGCCCAAAAAGTCCCTTTAGAAAGGATGTTGCTTGAGACAGACGCCCCTTATTTGACTCCCGTGCCTTATCGGGGGAAGCGCAATGAACCTTCTTATGTTGAGTATGTAGCTCGCAAGATAGCCGAGCTAAAAAATATTAGCTTAGAGGAGGTAGCTGAAGTTACTACTAATAACGCCAGGCGGTTGTTTGGTATTTGAAATTAAATCAATCAAATGGAATTTAACAAAATAGAGAAAAGAATAAATAAAGATCCTTTACTTGCGCATTTGCAGACGGTAGAGCGTTTGATCAAAGA
>WFTD01000103.1 GCA_015485755.1 Patescibacteria group bacterium
ATTTTTTTCTTAATTTCATTTTACACTCTTTTTGGCAAAAACCAAAAATAGTATAAATAATTGGTAATAAAAAGAGCTGAACATATGTCAGCTCATTTCTTTTTCATTTCTCTCCAACAGTCATTACAGGCCACCTTATATTTATCAATCCCGCCAACTTCAATTTGAGCCTCACTACCACTGATTCTAACCGTATGAGTGGCCAATTTCTCATTGCAAAAAGAACAAACTGCGTGTAAAATAATATGCTCATTGGCATAAGGAAGCAAGTGAGGAACATAACCAAAAGGATTGTCTTGGTAATCAAGCAGTAAAGCAGAAATAATAACCCTTTTCCCCTGCTGAAAAACCAATTCCTTGATAACGGAAACCAGCTCAATGCCAAAAAACTGCCCCTCATCTATTCCTATAACTTTAATATTTGGATTATTTCTGACAAAATTCAAAATATCAAGCGCATTATCTATCACTTTGGCTGACATTGAACTATTATCATGCGTTACTACATCATTATCAGCATACCGACTATCAATTTTAGGCTTAAATAACACAAAATCAATTTTAGTGTGCTCTAAAGTGCGCAAACGACGGATCAGCTCAGTTGATTTACCAGCAAACATTGGACCGCTGATAATTTCAAGCCATCCATTACCACCACCATCAAACATTTAATCCCTCCTTTATTTTTTAAAGTTCAACTATTCATCCTTCATCACAATATCATGTTGACCTCTTTTCACATCAAACCTGCTCGGCTCTGGATCTTGATGAATAACCAAACCATACTGAGAAAACAACCCGCGCAAAGACTCAATCATTTGCAACATCCTTTGAACTAAAGTGGGATGGACAAATCTGCTGCTTCTCAATTCTACCAAATAAGTAAGGGCCTTTAAATCTCCAGTAACCTGGCAAGGTACCCTATAGCCCATAGCAATATAATACTGCTTTATTTCATCGCTGACTGAAAGCTTTTGCAGACGCTGCTCTTGTTCCCTTAAAAATTCTTGCGCCTTTTCTTGCCACTCCGGCGGCAGTTCATTTAAGTACCAGGGATGAAAGCCATGCTGCATGGTTAAAAGCGGCATACGCTGAACAACTGAACGATGGCGCTGTAAATCGCGGAAAGAGCCAAAATCAAGTAAAAATTCATAGCGCAACACTCCACAAGCAGCAATATAACCCGGCAGTTCAGTTTTAGGCGGACGCTGGGACAAAATATCCCTAAAATTTTCTAGTAAAGACCTGTCAATCCCATCAAACACCAAAGAAAACTCAGGCGCATTTTTTTTGGTATAATAATATCTTGCCATCACCTGCTGGTTGTATTCTTCCGTCTGCTGATAACGCTTATGGCTAAACGACTGGGGATACTTTTGCCGCAACGCCTCTTCTGTTTTCTCAGCAATTTCCCTTACTTCAGCCAAAGGGTGGTGTCTCAGCAGCATCAGCTCATCAGCAAATTGCCGCAAATTCATGTGCCAAGCAATATTGGTAGTAGCTCCAGCCGGCAAAAAAGATCTGGCGATATCAAAAACACGAGCCCGAATTGCCTTTTGATATATTTTTTCAGACTCATCCTCTCCTTTGGGAAAACGCTTTGATAAAAAATCAAACAAGGGCTGCTGCAATGACAAGTAAAACTTGCGCCATTCTTCTAAAATCTCTTCCCCTAATCTACTGCCAGCTGGGTTTAAAAACTTTTGCTGGGAAAAATCAACATAACGGGTAGATGACTCCTGACCTGAATAAAGACGCCAATCTTGGATGGCTTTGGCAGCCAGCATAGAAATGCCTTCCACAAACACTGTAACGCTGCCGCAATCACCAATTGATTTGTGGCCATAACCAACATAAAACTTTTCCATAAAATTCTCAGCTCCCTTCTCCTTTAGCACTTGCAAATGATGTTTGATGCCACCGGTAGACCGGGAATGGAGCGCCTGCAGCATTGCCTCAGCTTGAGGATCAATCACCTCCCCCCTACCTAAAACAAAAACCATCCCCCCGGATGATAATTGCTTATAAATATGACTTAATTTTTCCATAACTTGCTCCTTTTGCTTGATTAACCTTTACAGTATAAAACAAAAAAATATTATTAACAAATTTTAAAAGAACTACCCAGTTGAACCAAACCCTCCCCTGCTTTCACTGCGCAGATCATCAAATATTTCTTGCCATTCAACCTTTTCTATCTTAACAAAGACTGCTTGCCCTAACCTTTCTCCTTTTTGCAAATTAATTGGCTGATCAGTCACATTATAAACAAGCAGCTTTATCTCATCTTCTGGGCCATGGTAATCCTGGTCAATAACTCCAAATCCATGCGGGGAAATTAAACCATATTTTTTTATCAAAGAAGAACGGGGCAAAACAGCCAACATATAACCAGCTGGAATTTTTATAATAACATTCATTGGCAAAGCTACTGCCTGGTGTGGGGGGACAACCCAATTTTCTCGCAGATACAAATCAACTCCAACCGCTCCGTCAGTTTTATACTCTGGCAGAGGCAATGAGTTGTCTAATCTTTTGATTTCTACTTGCATTTGCCTACTTTTTATCTTTTACCCACTTACGCTCTAGGGCTGACATTAACAATACCATAAGAGTTAAAAAGGTTGCAATGATTGATAATAAATAATAACCAAAGCCAACTGCCATACCAATGGCGGCAGCCGTCCAAATAGAAGCGGCGGTAGAAAGCCCTCTCACATTCTCACCAGAACGCATTATCGCTCCTGCGCCCAAAAAACCAATGCCAGTAATAATACCAGCTGCAATCCTGCTGATATCAACCAAATTACTTTTGTCAGCTACCAAAAAAGAAACTATGGTAAATAAAGCCGAACCCATAGTTACTAGCATATAAGTCCTAAGTCCAGCTGGCATTCTTACCACCTCTCTTTCCCAGCCAATAATGCTGCCCAATAACAATGACAATAACAAACGACCAACTAATTCCAAATTTGATATATCCATAATTTTTTAATTAATAATTGTCTCTAAAATATCATCTATTTTTTTGTATAAATCAGCCAAACTGCCGCTATTGTCTATTGTTACATTAGCCAAGGAAATGCACCTGCCCAGTTGCTGTCCTGGTCCTGATGTTGCCATCTCGCTTTCTTCTTGTTTTGCAAATGTGTCAAAATCAACTTGGTCAGCCAATTTTCCCCGCGCCTTAGCCCGAGTAAACCTAACTTGCCGCGGGGCGTCAATTGCCCATAAAAAAAATTTCTCAAACAATCTTCGCAAGGTTTCA
>WFTD01000104.1 GCA_015485755.1 Patescibacteria group bacterium
TTTATGTCCAATCCATTAAATAAAGCCTATGAAAATAATCATCGGTCTTGGCAATCCTACTGACAGATATCATTACACCCGCCATAATTTAGGCCAATTAGCCTTAGAAGAATTTCATTCCAAACAAGCACATAATTTTTCCAACTTTTCCGCCAATAAAAAAGTTGACGCTCTTATTGCTAGCGGCAATATCAACTCTGAAAAAATAATTTTAGCCAAGCCTTTGACCTTTATGAATGAATCTGGCTTAACTGCAAAAAAAATAATATCATTTTACAAAGCCAAACCAACCGATCTATGGGTTATACACGATGAACTTGACTTGCCGTTGGGGCAAATAAAAATATCAAGCAATGTTTCAGCTGCTGGACACAAAGGCGTGGCCTCTATTATAAATTCTTTGCAAACAAAAAATTTTGTCCGTTTTCGCCTGGGAATAGGCAAAAACCCAACTGCTGACCCTAACTGGGTTATCCAAAAATTTACAGCAGAAGAAACCCCCCTTTTAAACAAAGTTTTGCAACTGACAAATGAGGCTATCTTAACAGCATTAACTAAAGGCATCCAGTCAGCCCAAACAATTTTTAACCAAAAAAACAGCCTCTAGCAGGCTGTTTGATTGATGTTCACTTTGCTCCCAGTTCAGTGCAAGGACGGCCAGCATTAGCTGGAGTCCTTGGCTTGCGGCTACTTGTCAGGGTTAGGAGGGATCCCCTGCGTTCGCCACTGCACTGGGAACAAACTAAACACCAATTTGTCAAAATAATGTCTTGTAAAATTTTAACGATTACAATATTATAGCAAAAAAAATACTTTTGTCAAGGGCCAAAGCTATGGATAAAATCAACAATATTTCCAACCAGCTAAATCAAAACAAAATTATTTACATAAACCAAATAAACAACCCCTCTGCTTGGGGGTATGTTATAACTTTGCTAACAAAAGCCCAAACAATCTCTCTGCCAATTGCAATAATTGCCTCACCGCCCTTAACAGCAGAACGATTACTCTACAATATAAAATTCTGGCTAAAAATTTTATCCAGCCAAAAAGATTTGAAGGTATATGCCAGCCCTAGTTTGCCTACAATTCTTGCCAATATTCTCACCCGTCAGCCGTCTATCAATATTATTGACGAAAATTTGCTTCAACAAAAAATTGCCGCGCCAGATGCCTATCGCCGTTCGCTTTTTACCTTAACAAAAAACAGCGATCTAAAATATAAAGAATTGTTGCAATGGCTGATCGACCATGGCTTTAATCCAGAAACAAAAGTTTGGACAAATGGAGACTTTGCTCACCGCGGAAATATTATTGACATCTTCCTACCCAATCACAACCACCCCCTTCGCCTGGAATTAAACCACAAACAAATATCAACTTTATATTTTTTTGACATCCTTACCCAAACAAAAATACAAGAAATAAAACAAATAACTATCTATCCTTCTACCATACCCTCCGGAGAAAGCGCTATAATAGATTACTTATTTTCGGCAAATATATTAATTGCCAAAGAAGAAATTTTCAATAAATTACCCCTAAACAATAATCAACCTGCTATTGTCTGGTCTGATTTTAAAAACAATCAAACTATTGATTTGGGCATAACCCCAATAGATTGGCCCTCTTTTCCACTGGAACAAAAAAAATTTTTACAAAAAAAATCAATAGATAAATGGAAAATATTTGCGGCTCTTGACGATCGCCCTTCTTGGTTAGAAAAAATCAATAACATAACCTTTGTTGCGGCCAACCCTTTTTTGCAATCATTTATCAGTTATGGTCTTAAAACTTTGGTCCTAACCCCAGCCGAAATACCTCCAATCAAACAGTCAATTTCCCTTGCAAATAATTGGCTCACTGCTTTCCAACCCGGAGATTATGTTGTGCACCAAGATCATGGCATTGCCAAATTTCACCAGCTAATTAAGCGCAATTTTACCGGATATCCGCAAGAATTTTTTGAACTGCACTACGCTGGCGGAGATAAAATATTTGTGCCAGTAGACCAAGCCTATCGCTTAAGTAAATATATTGGCCAAGCCAAACCTGAGTTGCACCGTCTCTCTGGCACGAACTGGCACAAACTTATTGCCAAAACAAAAACAGAAACAATGGCTTTGGCAGCTGAACTTATCAAACAACAAGCACAAAGACAATTGATTCAGACTCAACCAATACTATCAGACCATCCCTGGGAGGAAGAATTGGCAAATGATTTTCCTTTTCCCCTAACGACCGACCAAGTCCAAGCCTGGGAAGATATAAAAAAAGATCTAAAAACAGACAAGCCAATGGACCGGCTGATTTGCGGAGATGTTGGTTTTGGCAAAACGGAAATAGCGCTTAGGGCATCCTTCCGCCTTATTATGGCCGGCTGGCAAGTTGCTCTGCTTTGTCCTACTACTATTTTGGCTGAACAACACTTCCGTACTTATAGTCAACGTTTAAATAAATTTGGAGTAAAAACAGCCGTACTTTCCCGTCTAACCGACAAAAAACAAGCCAAGCAAATCATTGAGGAGGTCAAACAAGGCCAAATTGATTTAATTATCGGCACTCACCGACTCCTTTCAGCTGATGTTGCCTTTCATAAATTGGGCCTGCTTATTATTGATGAAGAGCAACGATTTGGCGTTATTGCTAAAGAAAAAATAAAAAAAATAAAACCCTACCTTCATGTTTTAACCTTAACAGCCACCCCTATTCCTCGCACCCTGCATTTAGCTTTGGGCGGAATTAAATCGCTTAGCATAATTTCCACTGCTCCGGCTGGGCGAAAATCTGTTGATACTTTTGTTGGACCTTATGATTTAAATCAAGTTGCGGCAATAATAAAAGAATCTCTAAAACAAGGCCAACAAATTTTTTATCTATACAATAATGTAGCCAACATCAACAACAAAGCCAGACAATTAAAACAAGCCGTGCCTAACCTGTCTTTGGGTGTGGCCCACGGGCAACTTCCCAGCCGCAAGCTGAAACAAATAATGTCAGATTTTACCACTGGAAAAACTAAACTGCTTTTATGCTCAACTATTATTGAAAATGGTTTAGATTTGCCCCAAGTCAACACTCTGATAGTAGAAGTGTCAAATAAATTTGGCTTGGCGCAACTTTATCAAATCAGAGGCCGCATTGGCCGTTCTACCAACAAAGGCAAAGCTTACTTTTTTTACCACAACTTAACTGACTCAACCAAGCAACGATTGCAAATCTTGCAAAATACAACCAAGCCTGGTTCTGGCTTTATTATTGCCCGCCACGACATGGAAATGAGGGGTATAGGCAATATCCTCGGCAAAAAACAGCACGGTCACATCAAGGCAATTGGCCTGAACTTATATTTACAGCTTCTCAATCAAGCTGTGTTACTGCTCAAAGACAACCAAAACATTAAACAGCCACAAGAAGTTTCAATTAACCTACCAATTGAATTTGGTATTCCTGACAGCGTCATTGCCAACCAACTTGATAAATTCACCACTTATCACCAACTGTCAGCTTGTTTAACTGAAACGGAATTAACCAAAACAATAAAAACATTTTTTACTGATACTGACATAAAGGATGCTAAATTGGACAACCTGATAAAAATTCTTACTCTCAAAATAATCGCTCGCCAACTAAATATATTGTCAATCAATTCCAGCCCGCCTCATTTTTACCTTACTATCCATTACCACCCGGCAAGCCAAGCCAAAATAAAAAAACTAGTCACAATCAATCCTCACTGGCGCTTAAGCGAAGATAGCATAAAAATAAAACAAAATCAGTTAGGTTCAAGCTGGTTGGATGAATTAATCCTTGAACTAAGACAAATAAACCAATAAATTGGCTGAAATAAAAAATTCTTTTATAATAAACCTATTATGGTGAAAAAAATAGCTTACTGGCTTGCCTTATCTCAAGCTCCGCAACTTGGTCCGCTTAGATTAAACCGATTATGGCAAGCGCTGGGATCAGCTCAAAGCATCTGGCAGGCTAGTCAAAAAGAATTACAAAAAGCTGGGCTCAATCAACGTTCAATTGATCTATTGGTTGAATACCGCCAGCAAACTAACCCAGAAGCACTGCTGGAAGAGCTTGACCAGCACAACCTCAAAGCTATCTGCTGGGAAGATGAAAACTACCCTGATCTGCTCAAACAAATATACGACCCCCCACCTGTCCTTTATTTCAAAGGAGTATGGGATCAAACTGGGATAAATCTAGCCATAGTAGGGACCAGAAAAATGTCAAACTATGGCCAGGCAGTGGTAAAAAAAATAATTCCAGAAATTGTCAAACAACAAATAACTACTGTATCTGGATTGGCCTTAGGTATAGATGGGCTTGTACACCAAGAAACAATTAAAGCCGGGGGGAGAACAATCGCAGTGCTGGGATCAGGACTTGATAATGATAACCTTTATCCAGCCAGTAATCGCTACCTGGTTGATAAAATTATAAACAACAACGGTTTGGTTGTATCCGAATACCCTCCTGGCACAGTGCCGCTGCCGCAACACTTTCCTCGCCGCAACCGAATAATAGCTGGACTCTCCCAAGGAACTTTGGTAATTGAAGCTGATCTAGAATCAGGCTCGCTCATTACTGCTAGCTATGCCTTAGAGCAAAATCGCGAAGTAATGGCAGTGCCTGGCAGTATCTTTGCAAGCGGATCAACTGGTACCAACAAATTAATAAAACAAGGGGCTAGACTGATAGACAATATAAATGACATTCTTGACTGTTTGCAATTGCAAATTATTGACAAACACACTAGCCAACCTTTTGTCCCTGCCAATGATAATGAGAAAAAAATTTACGACACTCTGTCAAACGAACCTATGCCTTTGGATGTGATAGTCAGACAAACTCACCTTGACAGCTCAATCGTCAATACCACTATTACCCTGCTGGAAATAAAAGGTATTGTCAAAAATGTTGGCAACAACCATTTTGTTAAGCTAATATAAACCTTGCCAAAATATAAAAACCTGTGCTACTCTCATCAACAGTAATTATTTTTTGCCAATAAAGTTTATTTTATGAAAAAACTAATCATTGTTGAATCGCCCACCAAGGCCAAAACTATCAACCGCATCTTGGGAAAAGACTTCGTCGTTATCTCATCCTTTGGCCATGTCCGCGATTTACCCAAAAGCAAAATGGGGATTGATATTGATAATAATTTCACTCCTCATTATATTATCCCTCGTGACAAGCAAAAAGTTATCTCCACTATAAAAGAATACGCCAAAAAATACCCCACTATTCTCTTTGCTACAGATGAAGACCGTGAAGGTGAGGCAATTGCTTGGCATTTAGCCACTATTTTAAAAATAAAACCAGATGAGGCCAAGCGAATAGTATTCCACGAAATTACCAGCGAAGCCATAAACAACGCTCTTAACAGCCCTCGATCTTTGAACTTGAATCTGGTAGATGCCCAACAAGCCCGCCGCATTTTAGACAGGTTGGTAGGATATGAACTTTCTCCTTTTCTCTGGAAAAAAGTAGCCCGGGGGTTGTCTGCCGGCAGGGTGCAATCAGTAGCGGTAAGATTGATTGTGGAAAGAGAAAGGGAAATTGAAGCCTTTCAAGCTCAAGAATACTGGACTATAACCGCCCATTTAAAAAGTAAACAGGGGCAACTTACAGCCAAGCTCTGGCAAAAAGACGGCAAAACTTTGGATAAATTTTATCTAACTTCATCAGATCAAGCCGAAAAAGTAGTAAAGGAAGTTGAAGCTGCTGAATTTATTATTGACAAAATAACTCAAAAAGAGGTCAAAAAAAATCCTTACCCCCCCTTTACAACTTCAACCATGCAACAAGCTGCCAACCGTCTTTTGGGGTTTTCTGCCAAACAAACCATGATGATTGCCCAGCAGTTATACGAAGGAATTAAATTAGGCAAATCTGGTGAAATCGGTCTTATCACTTATATGAGAACTGATTCGGTTAATTTAGCTGATAAATTTATTAAAGAAGCTAGCAAGTTCATCCAAAATGAATTTGGGGCAGACTACTCTCAACCAACTACATACAAAACTAAAAGTAAATCAGCCCAAGAAGCGCATGAGGCTATTAGGCCGACTGACATCACCAAAACGCCCGAAAAAATAAAACAATATCTAAACGACAAACAATACAAACTTTACAAATTAATCTGGCAACGCGCTTTGGCCAGCCAAATGGCGCCAGCGCGAATCAACCAAACCAGTGTTGAAATAAAATCAGACAGCTACACCTGGAAAGCTACTGGTTCTACTTTGACCTTTGCTGGCTGGCTTAAAGTATATCCTGACAAAATTAACGAAAACTTACTCCCTCAACTAGACCCCCAAGAAAAGCTAGAGTTAATAAAACTAGAACCGCAACAACATTTTACCCAGCCTCCAGCTCGCTACACTGAAGCCGCGCTGGTCAAAGCCTTGGAAGAAAAAGGAATTGGCCGTCCCTCAACTTACGCCCCGACTATCAGCACTATCCAAGAAAGAAATTATGTTAAAAAAGAAGAGGGCAAACTAATACCTACTGATATTGGTAAATTGGTCAATGACATTCTCGTCAAACACTTCCCCCAAATTGTTGACTATGATTTTACCGCTAAAATGGAAGAGCAACTGGACAAAATCGCCCAAGGACAAACTGCTTGGCAGCCAGTTATTAAAAATTTTTATTTTCCTTTTAAAGAAAATCTAGAAAAAAAACAAGCTGAACTAACCAAAAAAGAATTAACTGAAGAATCAACAAATGAAAAATGCGAAAAATGCGGCAGTGAGATGATTATAAAAGTCGGACGGTTTGGCAAATTTTTGGCTTGTTCCAACTATCCTGAATGTAAAAATACCAAACCAATTATCAATAGCACTGGAATTGCCTGTCCTTTATGCGGACAAGGAACTGTTATTATCAAAAAAAGCAAAAAAGGCAGGCAATTTTTTAGCTGTGACAAATATCCTGAATGCAAATTTATCAGCTGGAGCAAGCCTACTGGAGAAAAATGCCCTGACTGCAGATCTTTTCTTGTTTATGGCAAAAATGACACAATAACTTGCTCTAATAAAGAATGCGGCTATACTACCAAGGTTGCTTAATAATTGTTTTTTGCTAATATAAAAACAACTATTAAGCAATTATGCCTTTATTTTCGCAAAAAGAACAAGGCCAAAAACAAACAATTGATGGTTTAGTGGAGAAGGTGCGCTCCTATCTGCCAGAGGAAGATTTGGATATTTTGTATTTAGCTTATGACTTTGCTGCTGAAGCTCATGCTGGACAAAAACGGGCCTCAGGTGACCCTTATATCACTCACCCTCTGGCCACTGCTCATAACTTAGCTGATCTTAAGCTAGACCTGCCTACTGTGACAGCTGGGTTGCTGCATGATGTACCCGAAGACACTGAGGTGACTTTGGCTGACATCCAAAAAAATTTTGGCGCTGAAGTCGCCACTTTAGTCAAAGGCATTACTAAACTAGGCAGGTTAAAATATCGCGGGATTGAACGCTACGCTGAAAATTTGCGCAAAATGTTTATGGCTATGGCTCATGATATTAGGGTTATATTTATTAAATTTGCTGACCGCATCCACAATTTGGAAACAATCCAATATTTAAGGCCGGAAAAACAAAAACGAATAGCTTTGGAAACAATGGAAATATACGCCCCTATTGCCAATCGGCTGGGAATGGGAGAAATGAAGCATCATCTAGAAGATTTGGCTTTTGCTATTCTTCAACCTCAAGAATACCAATGGACTCTTTCTCTCCGTAAAGAACCATTGGGGCGGCAACAAAAAAATGTTGATAAAATTAAAAAAATAATAAGCAAAGACCTAAAACAAGCTGAAATTGATGTTGTATCTATCCACGGCCGAGTAAAAAGCATTTACAGCCTTTATAAAAAATTACTGCGCAAAGACAGAGACATTAGCAGAATATACGACTTGATCGCCCTGCGCATTATTGTTCCTGACATAGCTGACTGCTATAAAACTTTGGGGCTGATTCATAGCCGCTGGACTCCTTTACCCGGACGAATTAAAGACTATATCGCCTCACCCAAACCAAATGGCTACCAATCGCTTCATACCACTGTATTTGCTACAGGAGGCCACATTGTTGAATTTCAAATTAGAACAATAGAAATGCACGAATTGGCAGAATATGGTATTGCCGCCCACTGGCATTACAAAGAATCAGGCCGCTCTATCAAAATTCCAGAAAAACACTTAAAATGGATTGAGGAAATTATTGAAATACAGAAAAAAATAAAAGACAATGAACAATACCTCCAAGAAATAAAATTGGACTTTTTTCATGATAGAATATATGTCTTTACCCCTCATGGCGATGTAATTGAACTGCCCGAAGGAGCAACGCCAATAGATTTTGCCTACCATGTCCATACTGAACTTGGCAATAAATGCATAGGGGCAAAAGTCAATGACAATATTGTCAGTCTAGATACCGCTCTCCATTCTGGCGATATTGTAGAAATAATGACAGATAAAAACAGAAAAGCTCCCAGCGAAGATTGGTTGAGAATAGTAAAAACCAAAACAGCCCGCGAACATATTAAGCATGCTATTAACCGCGAAAAAAAGAAGTGGATTAATATCAACCTCAAAAAGATCAACCGCTAACCTTTGAGTCGGCGCCGCAATGACAATAAATCTTCTTCATTATAATATTCAATTTGAATAACACCCCCTTGGCGCTTAGGCCGAATGGTAACTTTGGTCTGAAGCGCTTGCGAC
Source organism: Patescibacteria group bacterium (assembly GCA_015485755.1). Taxonomy (GTDB): domain Bacteria; phylum Patescibacteriota; class Patescibacteriia; order S139-126; family S139-126; genus S139-126. The sequence goes on from WFTD01000104.1 coordinate 8,756, forward strand.
AACTCTTGGCTAATCCTCTTTAAACTATCATCAACTGCGTTAACTTTGCGTTTGCGTTTGCTCTGCACCAACTGCTCAGTATCCCTAACTGATAGCGTTCTTTGCACAACGCTACGCGCTAATTTTAACTGTTCTGCTTCGCTATCAAGTTCTAAAATTACCTTAGCATGACTTTCTGATAACCGCCCGTTTATTATCATTTTCTTTATTTCTTCTGGCAAAGACAGAAGCCTTAAACTATTGGCAATTTTAGCTCGTGATTTGCCAACTTTATCCGCCACCTCTGCCTGAGTAAGACCAAACTCATCAATGAGCTTGCGGTAGGCTTGTGCCTCTTCAAGCGGATTTAAATTTTGCCTTTGGATGTTCTCTATCAAAGAAATTTCCAGCCTTTGTTGCTCTGACACCTCTCTAACAATTACCGGCACTTTTTCTAGGTTTAATATTTTAGCCGCCCGCAACCTTCTCTCACCTGCTATCAACTTGTACTTTCCCCCTTCTAAAGGAGAGGCTATCAGCGGCTCCAAAATACCATGTTGTTTTATTGAATTTACCAACTCTTCCAAGGATGAATGCTCAAACAGCTGGCGCGGTTGGAAATGAGAAGTAGAGATATTATAAGGATCAACATAAATAACCTTGTGGTCAGTAGTCTGATCTTGGTCTAAATTTAAATTATCACTCATCTCAATTCCAGGGGTGAAGTCATGATCGTCAGCAGATGGAATAAGAGAACCAAGCCCCCTGCCCAAACCAAATTTCTTGCTCATAATTGATCAATTAATGATAAAAATTCCCGAGCTAATTTTTCATAGGCTCTGCCGCCGCGCGAATTGGGATCATAAAGCAAGATTGGCTTGCCATGAGAAGGCGCCTCAGCCAATCTAACATTGCGGGGAATAACAGACCTGAAAATTTTATTGGGAAAATAACGATACAACTCCTGCAAAACAGCTTTAGACAACGAATTGCGCCGATCAAACATAGTAATAACAGCCCCCAAAATATCAAGGTCTGGATGAAGATGATTTTGCACTAAATTAATAGTCTTTAACAATTGACCCAACCCTTCTAAAGCGTAATATTCAGCTTGCACTGGAATAACTATTTTGTCAGCTGCTACCAGCCCATTGATAGTAAGTAATCCCAATGAAGGGGGGCTGTCAATTATAATAAAATCATAATGATGCCTAACTTTATCAAGAACATATCTAAGCCGGTACTCACGCCGCGGCAGCTCAACCAACTCTACACTAGCTCCAGCTAAGTTACTTTGGGCTGGAACAATATGCAAGCGATCAACTATAGTTGATTTTATAACACCTGGTAATATTTCGGGTTCAAGCAAGGCATGATAAATGTGTTTTTCCTGATCAGTCACTCTAATGCCGACCCCCTGGGAAGCGTTAGCTTGAGGGTCAATATCAACCAACAAAACTCTTTTGCCAAACAGTGACAAATAGGCCGCCAAATTTACAGAGGTTGTTGTCTTGCCTACCCCGCCTTTCTGATTTACCAAAGAAATAATTTTTCCCATATAGATAAAGTTAACAATATAAGTATACTAATTTAAATGAGTTTTTACAATTGACAAAAATAAAATAATAGTCTAAATTAACAAAGGAACGCAAATTATTGCGTTTTTTCAAAACTTTATATAAGCAGGGGCGAGTGGCGGAACTGGTAGACGCGCGGGTCTCAAAAACCCGTTCCCTTACGGGAGTGAGAGTTCGATTCTCTCCTCGCCCACCAATAAAACAGCATCTTTGATGCTGTTTTATTTTATTGCCAGAAAAACGGCTACTACAATAAGTGTTATCTGCAATAAAATCCCTTGCTTTATTGTTAAAGCAAAGTTAAACCTATCAAGCGCAAAATGGTGCAGCTTCATATGAAACAACTGCAAACCGCCCAATACTTTTGTAAAAAAATTCTCCTTGCCGCTGAAGATAAAAAATAAAAATTGCAAACCGTCAGGCAAAATTGAACCGAATATTATTATTATCAACCTGCTCATATCAACCACCACCTGATCATAAAACCACACAAAAAATACCAGCAAAAAAACCAAATCAAACAAACCAACAAACAATAAAGCTAATATCTTTTTCCTGCGCGACCAAGATTTATCAATCAAATTTTCATCGCCATGAGGAATAAAATCAAGCAAAAAATGAGATAAAAACGACATCAAAAAAACCAGTCCATTGGACAGACTGGGGAAATAAGAAAAAACGCTTGAAGCTATAACTGCATGGGTAGTCAAAAACATATCATTAAAACGGAATACTGTATTTTAAAAAATAAACAATGCAACCCTTCCTAAAAATTTACCTCAACCAACTCTCTTTGCAACCATTTATAAACTGGTACCAGGGGTGGGATTCGAACCCACGGCCTAGGGGTTATGATTCCCTCGCTCTAACCAACTGAGCTACCCTGGCCCATCTTTGTTCTAAATATATAAACGAGGCGCTAACCTCGTATTTTAATTTGGTAGCGGGGGCAGGACTCGAACCTGCGACCTCCAGGTTATGGGCCTGGCGAGCTGCCAACTGCTCTACCCCGCGGCAATCACCTTTAATAAGTATTTTTTATTTTTTAAAGATTTGAGATACTTCTCCCTCTGCATCGCCTCTCTTCGAGTAGAAAATTTCTGTCGGTAGATTAATTTCCATGGTCTAAATGACTTAGTTGACCTCACTTCACCATTATTATGCTGGGCTAACCTCCTTTGTAGATTATCAGTTTGGCCTATATACAATCTGCCCGTTTTTAAACTAATTATAACATATACAAAAAACATACAAACAATACGACTGATAAAATTTGCCTGACGAGCTGTCCCGACAAGTCGGGACTCTACCCCGCGGCAATTATTTTTATTTAAATACTTTTTATTTTTAAAAATCAACATCTGAAAGGTATAAATATAATATACAAAATAATTACATCAGTCAAGAGGGTTTACAAAAAAACATAACCAATCTATCATATCATCGCAGCTCATTAAAAATCAAAGGAGAAAAAATGAAAGCAAAACGCCTATCTAAACATTGGCTAGAATTTCTGCGTCAAAGAAACATAACTATTTATGGACTAGACCAATTTCAACCACGCAGACATTGGCGGCAAAACCCAACCCTCAGTGTAAACTACATGGACTTTCTGGACGAAAATTTTAAATTTAACAAAAAAATAGCTGAATTAACTAAAAATACAATTAAAAATTTTAATTTACACTTTATTTTTATTGTTCCAAGCTACTGGGGGAGGGGTCAAAGAGCTACTCACACTGGGAAGAACATATTTCGTTTTTTTCAATCCCTTGAAAAAAAATATGCCAATGTTCACTATTTTCTCAGTTACCAACACGGGCGCAAACAGCCATCTGGTCTGTATAAGTGGTGCAAGCGCAATCGCATTCCAGTATTGGATGTAGATAAGTATGAATTAACCGCCAACAAAACAGTAGTTGTACCAAAAAATGCACCGGGTAAAACTGAAAATATTTTAAAAGCGGTTGTAATGATACACCAAAATTGGCTAACAAATATTTTGCCAACTAATACACCGCTGCAAAACACCGCCTTTATTTTTGTAGACGATGACTACAATCATACCTATTTACTTAACTACGAAATGTTTTTGGTTGTTTTTGCTCTTTCCTACTTAACTAGCAATGATCTGCCTCAAGCAAACGATGTAAAAATAAAAGAAATTATAAACAAACTTAACAATCCAATCTTTATCAAGAGCGGATCGCCCCGACTAAGCATACCAACCGAGATCAGAGAAGAAGTTATAATGGGGCTTCACCCGCCGCGCGATTATTTAAACTTATGTCTGCGCATAGTTATGCATTCCCTCACTTTGAACCGATTGTTAAACTACCCAATGGAACAAATAACAAAATTGATTACTGAATTGGACAAACTAAAAAAGACCAGACAAATATTTACTCCAGCAACCGCGCCTTTACTGCTAGAAAAAGACAGTTTTGATATTCTATCTAAATTTATGCTCACCTATACCAAACACGGAGGACGAGCCACTTGGAGGTTGCGACACGTTTATGATCACAATCCGCACATCCCTCCCTTTGCTTGGATGGGTATATTCACTCATTTACTTCACGGCGATCAGCTTATTAGGGGTGATATTATTGAAAAGCTTCCTCTGGTTAGCGGCTACGCTTTAGAGATTGGGCTGTTACTTATCACTATGTGCGATCAGCGTTTTGCTGACGGACAAATAATCAATCTAGAACTTCCCCCTCATTCTCATGAAGAGCAAAAAAATCTGGATATCAATAAAATGGAAGACCAAATAGCCCTAACTGAAAAATTATTACTCACTATTTATGGGTTAATATCTATGCGCAACTTTCTGCAAAATTTTAAAAACAACGGCCCGCTAAAAAAGGTAAATGACCTCTGTGAAATTATAAATTACCGCCCCTGCTATTGTGACTTGACGATTTACCCGCCCCCCAAAGAATTAACAATAACAAAATAATACAACAAAGCCTTAGCTTACTGCTAAGGCTCTTTTTCTTGGCTTTATTTCCTGCGTTTTTTAGCTTTGCCTTGCTTAGTTTTTCTGACTGGCTTCTTGGTTTTGTTTTTCTGCTGCTTTGCCTTCTTGACTTTTTTTACCACAGAAAAACTGGCTATTTGTCCTTTTTCTACTTGCTCTAGTTTGAGATAATCTTTAACTGACATTTCAATGCTGGCTTGAAAATCACCACTTGAAAAAACCACTTTTCTTTCTTTGAGTAAGGACCTGTCTACATAAACTGGCAACTTATATAAACCACCAAAAGCAGGCAGCGCTCCAGGCTTTACCTTAAATTTACTAGTCATCACTCTTTCTGAAGGAAGTTCAGCTTTTTTTGCGCCTACTACCTTAGCCAACTTATTTAAATCCAAATTGCGGCTAGCTGGCAAAACTGCCATTACAAAATCTTTGTCTGCTTTGACCAGCAAATTCTTTGCTATTTGACTAAGTTTTTTGTGCATAGTAGCGGCCGCATCATAGGCAGTAAATACTTTGCGATGCTCAACTACTTCATATTTAACTTTATTTTTATCTAAATAATTGAGCAGTTTTTTTGCTATAGCCATAAGTTTAAATTAATGCTTACTTCTTTTTTTTAGTTTAATAGGAAGGGGCGCTTGCTCGCCTAAAAGCTGGCGGGCGACTTTTTTCCCGGTGGCTGTCAATTTTACTTCTTTGATAAAATATTTTTCTTTGGTTTTGTGACCAAAGCCAACAATTAGCCCCTTATCAATCAATCTTTCCAAGCTTTGGGTTATTATTTTAACCTGCTTGGACAAAGTTGGCACCCTTTGCTGTTTTTGATAAAATTGCAAAAATAAAGACCTATCAAGGCGAGTTTGCTTTCGCGTCAAAATAGTACGCAGAATAAACTTCTGCAAATTAGACAATCTCATGTTTTCATTATACAAAAAGACAGCAATCAATAAAACATTAATCCTTTTTGCCAAAAATTTCTTAACTGTCCAATTCCTTTAAAAACCTGAGTAAATATTCTTTTATTTTGATATAATCACTCCCCCCGTCTACAGGAATATAATCATGCTTAGCGATAAAATATTTTCTCCCATCCGTATGCACAACAAAATGTTCATCATCTTCATCGCTGCGCAAGCGCTCATCATTAATTTCCTGAACAATCTTTTCTGCTTCTGCCGGCGTTAATTTCTGGGGGAATATTCTTTCTCTTTTTTCTCTATTTCTGCTCATAATTATTTATTGTTATTATCATCATTGCTAGTTATTTGTAAATGCAATTCATCTAATTGGCTCTTATCTACTGCAGATGGCGCCCCCATCAACGGATCACGGTTGTCTGAAGTTTTGGGGAAAGGAATAACCTCGCGAATGTTAGGCTCTCCTGCCAGCACCATCACCAATCTATCAAGCCCAAAAGCAATCCCGCCATGCGGTGGCACGCCATATCTGAAAGCCTCAAGCAAATGACCAAATTTCAATTTAATCTCATCCTCGCTATGACCCAAAAGCTCAAATACCCGCTGCAGTATTTCTGGTCTGTGGGTGCGAATGGAGCCGCCTGCCACCTCCCAACCATTGAGCACCAAATCATACTGCAAAGCCTTTATCTCTCCCATTTTACTTTCGTCAGACAGTTTGTCTAAATCCTGCGGATTGATAGCGGTAAAAGGGTGATGCGCCGCTCCCCAACGCTGATCACCTTCTTTGTACTCAAACATCGGAAAATCTGTCACCCAGACAAAAGCCAGTTCGTTTTTATCTTCTTTGTTTTGCCGCAAATCCGGCCTGTCACTGCCATATTTTTCTATCACTTCACTGTAGGTAAGGCGCTTGAAAGGAGAAAAGGTTAAATGTTTTTCAGGAAAGAGCTCTTGCACCATCTCGATCATCAGCTTCTCTATCAACTGCAAAATATCTTCTTGCTCCACAAAACTCATCTCCAGATCAAGTTGAGTAAACTCAGCCTGACGATCGCCTCGCTGGTCTTCATCACGAAAACAACGGACAATCTGGAAGTATTTCTCAAAACCAGCCACCATCAAAAGCTGCTTGTACTGCTGGGGACTTTGCGGCAGGGCATAAAACTTACCAGGATAGTTGCGGGAAGGAACCAAAAAATCACGCGCTCCTTCGGGAGTGGATTTGGACAAATAAGGCGTTTCAATCTCAACAAAATCCCGCTGGTAAAAGAACTGGCGAATAAAACGAATCACCTCATGGCGCAGTAAAATATTATTCTTCATCCGTTCGTGTCGTAAATCAAGATAGCGATATTTAAGCCTAAGCTCCTCGCCTGCTCGCCGCTCCTCATTGTCAATTTCAAAAGGAGGCGTTTCTGACTTTGATAAAATTTCTATTTCTTTTGCCAAAATTTCTACCCGGCCAGTTTCCAAATCAGGATTAACTTGCTTTTCTCCTCTTTCTTGTACTTGTCCTTTTACTTTTAAAACATACTCTGGCTTGATCTCTTTGGCCAGATCTTTGGCTTTGTCTGACAACTCGCTTGGCACCAACACCAACTGCACCAAACCGCTGCGATCACGAAGATCAATAAAAATAATTTTTCCCATCTTACGAATTGTATTAACCCAACCAAACAACTCTACCTCCTGGCCTACCAAATTTTTAGTGTCAATATTATTTGTCTTTTTCATATTTCCCCAATTTAAACTAATTAAAAAATATTAAATAACCTTACTATAAACATAATATAAATAAAAATATAAACAAATCCTTCCCACTTATGGATACGCTGAGATATTCCAGAAAACACATATAA
>WFTD01000105.1 GCA_015485755.1 Patescibacteria group bacterium
CAACTCAGGAGTAGCTATTAACTTAACTAATAATCTATCTGTCGGCAATAACACCGGCACTGGCGGTGCGGCTGATTTTGAGGTGGTTGACCTTGACGCTAACGATTATATGAACAACAACCTTTCCTCTGACGGCACCGCTGATGATTGCTCCACTTGTCTGCAAAGCCTAGATAATATTGTCAGCCAGCCAGCTGATAACCAATTTACTTCCACTTCTACCCCTAATCTCCATCTTAAAGCCGGCTCAGCTGCTATCAATGCCGGAACATCAACCCCTTCATCAATCTTTAGCAATGATATTGACAATGACAACCGCCCAGTTGATACCAATTGGGATATTGGCGCAGACGAATCACCCTATTATACAGAAATATTAAGGCCAAATGCAGCTGGGTCTGTTGCTGGTGGTACGCCTTTTGGCTGTACTAATAATTGGGAATGTGTTGATGAAGTTTTATCAGATGATGACACAACTTATGTTTACAACAGTAGTATAACAGCAACAAATGATTTATATGCTTTAGCTGACTCTTCCAATTCAGGGACAATTTATGGCGTTAAGGCGCATATTAATTGTCGGGGTCTGGGCACTCTTGATGGGGGTAATACACTTATTAGAAGTGGAGGATTAAGTTATTCAGGCTCAGCCGTTCTTTTCCCTTCAGTTTATACTGAATATACAACCTTTTATGATAATAATCCAGGTACTAATTCTGCTTGGACATGGACCGAAGTTAATGCATTGGAGGCGGGTATGCAAATGAGCGCCAACAGCACAGAGGCTAGATGCACCCAAGTTTGGACAACTGTTTATTACATACCATCATCAAATAGCACGCCGTCAATTACTTCAGTATCTGACTCGCCTGATCCAGTAGCGGCAGGCAATGATATTTATTTCTCAGTTGATTGGAATGATGCTGATGCCGGTGAAATGGTCAAAGCTCTTATTTGTAAAACTAACAGTTTAACCGGAACTAGCTGTACAGGTGGGGCATGGTGCACCTCTTCAGTTTATACAAATCGCGATCCTGAAACTTGCTCTTACACCACACAAACAGCTGACATTGGCACCCAGAACTATTATGCTTTTGTTTGCGACGATGGTGGTGCTTGTTCTGCTTCTGTTTCTGGCACTTTTGTGGTAGAGGAGAGAAATCCGTCTGCCCCCTCAGATTTATTAGTTGAAGATATGCCCAATCCAGTAAATATATCCACTACCACCCCTCGCTTTTCAGCTGTTTTCAATGATCCTAACATTGGCGATTTAGCTAACAAATATTGCATTCAAGTCAATACTGCTTCTGATTTTTCCGGTACAGATATGTGGGTGGCAGACAGCAATGGTTGCAATACCGGAGTTGCTATGGCCACTACCACACAAGGAACGCGCAGTCCAGATATTTATTATGGCGGCACTGTTTTGTCACTGAATAATACTACCTATTACTGGCGCATATGGTTTTGGGATGATTCTGGCAATAAATCCGCCACTTCCACTACTGCTAATTTTACCATGGCCAATCAAGGAACAGGAGTGAGACTGAAGGGAGGCAGGTTGAGAGGAGGGGTGAGGTTGAAATAAGACAAAAATAAGGATTTAAGATTTATGATTTATGAATGATGTAAAAATCAAATCATTTACCGATCTTAAGATTTGGCAAGCAGGGCATAAATTAGTTGTTTTGGTTTATAAAATTACTAAGTCATTTCCAAAGGAGGAGACATATTCTTTGATCGACCAGATGAGGAGATCATCAAGTTCAGTAACCAGTAATATAGCAGAAGGGTTTGGTAGAAATGGATATAAAGATAAGTTAAGATTCTATTATAATGCCCAGGGTTCACTAACTGAATTAAAAGATCAAATATTAATAGCTAAAGATGTTGGTTATTTAAATGATAAAAACATGAAATTGTTAGTAGATCAGGCTAATACTACCCACGCATTATTACAAGGTTTAATAACAAAATCAAAACAATTCTTAAATCATAAGTCGTAAATCTTAATTCATTTATAAGTAGTGAAAGTAATAAATACACAACTCATTTTTATTTTATTAGTTTTAGTTCTGGTAGTAAGAGCATTGCCAGCTGTTGCTACTGATTACAGCGGGAGCAATTTCTTTGTTCGTGATCCGATTATTTCTGAAGGGGGCACTCACTATGCCACCTCCGCCTCTTACCAGTTGCGGGCAACAATTGGCGGAGTAGAGTCAATTGGCGAATCAACCAGCACTACTTACAAAGTAAAATCTGGTTTCCAGTATTATGATGACACTGCGCCTGATATTACCAGCGCAGTAGTTAATGATGGCAGTGGCGCTGATATTGACGAACAGACTTCGCTTAATACTATTCAGGCCAACTGGTCTGGTTTTTCCGATCCTGAATCAGGCCTGCGCACTACTGATCCTTATGAGTATGCTATCAGGCGCAAAAGTGATGGTTATTTTTGGAGTTCTACAACCAGCGCTTGGCAGGCAGGAGCGATTTGGTATGCTACCAGCACTACCGCTATTTCTGTCACTCCTGTTTATTTGCGCACTTCTGAGACTTATTATGTTTCCGTACGGGCTTACAACAACGCCGGCATGGTCTCTAGCGCGGTTGATTCTGACGGAGTAAAAGTTACCCCTAGCTTAAGTTTTTCTTTGAGTTCTACGGCGGTTAATTTTGGCACGCTTGAGACTGTTAATAATTTTACCGCTACTGGTTACACTACCACTACTGTCTCTACCAATGCTTACAATGGTTATATTATAACAGCTTGGGCAACTTCTCCTTTGACCAATTCAGGAGGGGCTACAATTGCTGATTGGGGAGGGACCAACGCCAGTCCTACAGCTTGGCCAGGAAATTGCCCAGTTGATAATCAGTGCGGTTTTGGCTATAGCACCAATGATAACAATTTGTCAGGGGGAACGGCTGATAGGTTTACTAATAGCGGACCCAATTATGCCGCTTTTGTAACCAACGGACCGGGAGATCCAGTGGCTGACCATACGGCCAAAGTTGACGGTTCAACGGGAGCTATAAATAACGAACAATTTGTTATCACTTATAAAGTTTCAGTAAACGCTGTGCAAGCAGCTGGTGATTATAAAACAACTATTGTTTATGTGGCAACTCCGCAGTATTAGTATAGTATTATCATTTATTTTGGTTGGATTAATCTCCTTGCCTGCTTCATCACAGTCAAGGTCTCTTGATAATATAAATAATTCTTTGACAGTAGAGCCGGCTTTGGTTGAACTTGAAGTAAGCAGTGGTGATTTGTTGTTAAAAAAAATAAAAGTAAAAAATAATTACAATCGCCAAATAAAAGTAGAGGCGCAGGTCAAGGGTTTTGTCAGCGCATCTAAATTTGGCGGCATTAATTTTATTGATAGCAGCAAAGGGAGAAACAAAAACAGCGCTCAGCAGTGGATTGATATTTATCCCAGCAGTATTGACATTCCCGCTGGCAGCTCTGTTGAGTATACAGTAGAGATAAAAGTTCCAGATGGCACTCCAGCAGGAAGTTATTATGCAGCTATAATTTTTATGCCAAAGATAGAGGCTGGTTTTGTTACAAATAGCGGCGCTAAAATTATCCCAGCGGTTGGCGCTTTGTTTTTGTTTAACTTATCCCCTGGAGAGAAAATTGATCCAAGTAAAATACTTATTGTCAATGATAAAATTGATAGCAACAATTCAATCTTTGCTAAAACCATACAAGCAATAGAAAAAATGTTTGGCAATAATTCAGTAGCAGTAATTTCCCAGCCGCCAGTCAAGATTGAGTTTGAGTTGTTAAATCAAACCAATTTTTATATTAGGCCTAAAGCTGAAGCAATATTGCGTAACGCTTTGGGCAGGGTGACAGCTCAAAGTCAGGTAGATTTGAGCACAGTTTTGGCAAACTCGCAGAGATTTAACAAGCTTATGATAAATTTACCTGCCAAAAAAATACCTTATTTTGGCAGGTATACTGTTTATTTGGGAGTAGCGGCAGATGGGGCAAAATTGAGTAAGGGTTGGATTGTGTGGATACTGCCGGTTTGGTTTTTGTTATCCACAATTGCCATATTTTGTTTAATTATACTTTTTGTGGTAAAATATAAAAAAAGGATAGCTCGTTTCTTTTCTATATTGTTAAGGGGTAAATAAAATTCATGTTATACAACATCAAAAAATATCAAAAAACAATAATCGTAGTAATTTTGTTGTTGGTATTTTCTTTTTGGATGAGGCCAGTTTCAGCTGATTTGACCAATGTCAAAGATACTTTATCTGATTCTCGCCCCAATGTGAATGCTAATCATGAGATAGTTTTTACCTTACCAACTGCCAATGATATCTCTCAAAATGATACTATTACTGTTACATTTCAATCTGGGTTTGACCTGACAAATATTGATTATACAGATATTGATTTGGCAGGATCTACTTCAGGTGATCAGACTTTAGCCGCTACTCAGGGTACTACTTCTTGGGGGGTTGGCATTTCTGGACAAGTGATTACTTTTACCGCTCCCTCTAATGCCGGCATTTACTTGAGCGGCGGAGAGACCGTTACTATCAAAATTGGCACCAATGCAACCGGTGGCAATGCAAATTTCCAAATAACAAATCCAGTTACTACTGGAACTTATAATATTGATATTTCTGCCAATGGTTCCCAGACTGACACAGGCAGGACAATTGTAGCGATTATTTCAGGGGTGACAGTGTCGGCTACAGTTACTGAATCTTTGACTTTTTCTATTGCTGGAGTTAATTCAGATGCTTGCAATTTAGGCAATTCAGTAACAGCAGTTACCACAACAGCTACAACCGTTCCGTTTGGCACTTTGACTGCTAACACTTTCAAGAAAGGATGTCAGAGTTTATCCATCAGTACCAATGCCGGCAATGGTTATTCTTTAACCAGCCAAGAGACGGATCAATTGACAAATAGCGGCGGTGCTACTATTCCTGATACTACTTGTGATACTGGCAGTTGTACTGAGTCAACAGGAGCAACTTGGGCAACTGCAACTAACAATGGTTTTGGCCATACTTGCTTTGGCACTGATTGTGTAGCAGCCTATTCATCTGGCAGTAGTTATCGCCAGTTTGCTTCTATCGCTGATGCAGAAACAGCTCAAATTATGCAGTCTAATGCTGGACCGGTTAACAATTCAACCACTACTGTTGTTTACCAAATTTCAGTTTCAGCTTCCCAAGCGTCAGGTGATTATTCCAATACAGTGGTTTATATTGCCACCGCCCAATTTGACTAGCGGGCCTTTGCACAACTTAAAGGCGAGGTTATTAGGCTGCAGCTTAATAACCTTTTATTATTTATAAGATATGAAAGTTATAAAAATTTTTTTCTTAGTAATAATTATTGGCATAGGGTGGAGCGGTCCTGCTTTGGCCCAATTTTTAACTCAACCAGACGAGGCGCAGTCAGTCTCTGTTTCGCCCTTAACTTTTGAGTTAACCGCTAATCCAGGTGTAAAACTTACCAACAAGATAAAGGTGAGCAATCCTTCTAGCAGGCCGGTTAAAATAAAAATGTCAGTTGAAGATTTCAAGCCAGCCGGAGAGACGGGTAGTGTTATTATTACTGATGACGAGAACTATACTTATTCTTTGTCTAAATGGATTACGGTTGATCCAGTTGAATTTACTTTACCTCCTTCAGGTTCTCAACTGGTTACCTTTGTTATTGATGTTCCCCAAACAGCTGAACCGGGAGGGCATTATGGCACCGTTTTGGCCGAAGCTCTGCCAGTAGAAGTGCAAGGCGGGTCAGCTATTTCACAAAAAGTTGGCGTGTTAATTTTACTATCAGTTTCAGGTGAGGTTACAGAGCAGTTAATAATCAAAGAGTTTTCTGCGCCTGAGTTTGTTGAGTCTGTCCCAGTAAGATTTTTGTTAAGGTTTGAAAACTTAGGTACTGTCCACGTCCGTCCCAAAGGTTTTATTTCTATAACCAATATGTTGGGAGAAAAGGAAGTTGACTTGCCCTTCCCTCAAAAGAATGTTTTGCCGGGCAGTATAAGAAAAGTTGAAGCGGAATGGAAGCCTGATTTTGCTTTAGGGAAATATACTGCTACTTTGGTGGCTAATTATGGGATAAATAATTTGCCTTTGACAGCGGTTGTTACTTTTTGGGTGGTTCCGTGGAAAAAAATTTTGTTGATATTTTCTATTATTTTTGTATTTTTGGTTTTTGTTTTTTTGGCGAGGCGGCGAATTTATTTGGCCCTGAAAGTTTTGTTTACAGGAGATAAGTAAAATTATGCTGGTTAGGTTTATTGCTATATTTTTTATTTTAGGGGTGTTGTTGTCTATAGCTGTCAAAATGCCAGCAAAGGCTGTTACTTATGTTACATCAACACAAGGGGTTAATGTTTCAGTGACAGTTCCTTCAGCTATTGGAGCTTATTGTGGCGACGGTAGTGTGAACCAACCTAGTGAAGAATGTGATGATGGCAATAATCTTGATGGCGATGGCTGCAGTAGCAGTTGCCAGCTTGAATCAGTAAGCACTATTGCTGTGGGAGGAAAAAAAAGGGAGTATGCTGCGGTAATTTTGAGCGGTTTTTCTTCGCCAGATGCCCTTGTTTCTCTTTATCGTGATGGTTTGGTGAGCGCCACAACCCTTGCTCAAACCGATGGATATTGGCAGGTAGAAATAACTGGCCTGCCCGAAGGAGTTTATAATTTCCAATTGGTTGCAGAAGATAGATTTTCACGCTTGACTTTGCCTGTTAATCTGTCTGCGACTATATCAACCAGCACTACTAATCTGCCGGAAGTGCTCTTGCCGCCGACTTTATCAGTTGAGAATAACAAAATTTTTCAAAATCAAACTTTTATTTTTAGCGGCGAGACCAAACCATTATCTGATATAAGTTTGGTTTTTTTTCCTGGTAATAAAACAATTAAAGTCAGGTCAAATGAGTCAGGCTTTTGGCAAGCTGATGTTTTGGCGAGCAATTTTGATGTTGGCAGTTATAGTGTGAAAGCGCGGACTGTCAGTGGTGGTTTGACTTCTGCTTTCAGCCAAAATCTTTATTTGTCAGTTTTGCCGGCGCTGACTGGCGGCAAATGCCAAGGGCCTGATCTGAATGGTGATGGTCGGGTGGATATTGTTGATTTATCAATTTTGTTAAGCAAGTGGGGGCAGCAAGTGGAAGGCAGGTTGTGCCAAGATATTAATTTTGACCACAAAGTTGATGTGGTTGACTTTTCTATTATGCTTTATTTCTGGACTGATTAATTA
>WFTD01000106.1 GCA_015485755.1 Patescibacteria group bacterium
ATTTTTTTATGAGTAATGTTTCCTTTCCTCAGTTAGAAGAAGAAATTCTTGCTTGGTGGGAAAAACACAAAATATTTAAAAAATCTTTAGACAAGGATTCTCCGCAAGGTGAATTTGTTTTTTATGAAGGCCCTCCAACTGCTAATGGCAAGCCTGGAATCCACCATGTACTAGCACGTTCTTTTAAAGATTTGATTCCTCGCTATAAAACTATGCAAGGGTATCATGTGAACCGTAAAGCTGGTTGGGATACCCATGGTTTGCCAGTGGAACTGGAAGTAGAAAAAGAATTGGGCATTTCTGGCAAGCCGGATATTGAAAAATTTGGCATAGCTGAGTTTAACAAAAAATGCCGGCAATCAGTATGGCGCTATAAGAGCGAGTGGGAAAAATTGACACGCAGGATGGGTTTTTGGATTGACTTGGATAATCCCTATATAACTTATGATAATGATTATATTGAAACATTATGGTGGATTATCAAGCAAACAAAAAGGCAAGGATTTTTGTATTTGGGTTATAAGGTTGTGCCGCATTGTCCTCGTTGCGGCACGGCTCTTTCTTCCCATGAGGTTGCTCAGGGTTATAAAAATGTGAGCGACAGGTCTGTTTATGTAAAATTTAAAGTTGTTAGAGGCAATGAAAAAGTCAAAGAGGGTGATTATATCCTTTCTTGGACAACAACTCCTTGGACACTGCCGGGTAATGTAGCTCTGGCAGTTGGGGAAAGATTTAGATATGTTAGGGCAAGATTGGAGTCGGGTGATATTTTTGTTTTGGCCAAAGATAGGCTAGAAGTGTTGTCAGGCCAATATGAAATTTTAGATGAGTTTTTCGGGTCAAATATTATCGGCATTGAGTATCAACCTTTATTTCCAGGGGCTATTCCTATGTCGGTAGATGGGTTTAGCCATGCTTTTAAAGTGTATGGAGCTGATTTTGTCACGACTGATGATGGCACTGGCGTTGTGCATACAGCGGTTATGTATGGAGAAGATGATTATCAATTGGGAGAAAAGGTGGGACTGCCTCGTTACCATACTGTTACAGAAGAGGGCGAATTTGATTTTTCTGGCAGCGCTGCCAAAGATAAGAGTGATGGTATTTTGGCTCAACTTCAAGGAAAGTTTGTTAAAGACAAAGAGACAGAGGATTTAATTTTACGGTATCTGCAGGATAACAATTATCTTTATTCGGTCCAAGATTATTTACATGATTATCCTTTTTGTTGGCGTTGCGATACGCCTTTGCTTTATTATGCCAAAAATTCGTGGTTCATTCGTATGTCAGAATTGAGAAATGAATTAAAGCGTAATAATGAAGAAATAAATTGGGTTCCAGATCATATTAAGCACGGTCGGTTTGGGGAATGGCTTGAGGGAGTAAAAGATTGGGCTATCTCTAGAGAGAGGTTTTGGGGAACGCCTTTACCGGTTTGGCATTGTCAAGAGTGCAAACAGCAAACAGTTATTGGTTCCAGACAGGAATTATTTGAAAACTCAGACGGCCAGTTGACGCGCTTAATTTTAATCCGGCATGGCGAAGCAGAGAGTAATGTCAAAAATATACACTATTCAGGATTGGATAAGTACGGTTTGACGCCAGTAGGCGAAAAGCAAGCGGAAATGTATGGCCATTTGTTAAGAGATGAGGCGATTGATGTATTTTATAGCTCGCCGGTGCTTAGAACAAAACAAACAGCTGAGATAGTTAGCGGCAAGATTGGAGTTGAGGTAATTTATTCTGACCTTTTGAAAGAGAGAAATTTGGGAGACTGGGAGGAGATTGATTTGGGCAAGTTGGGCAAAGACGATCCGCGATTTATAAAATTTAGACAAATGCGCCAACAGGGCGATGTGGCTGCTTTTGATTTTACCCCGCCGCAAGGAGAATCTCTCAATCAGATAAAAGAAAAGATTGAAACTTGGCTGGCAGAAGTTATTGATAAGCACCAAGGTAAGACAGTTTTGGTGTGTACTCATGAGGCCATTATTTCATTTATTATTTCATTGGTAAAACAATACTCTCCCCAAGAGACGCTATCTGTACTCAATAGAGAGGTTATTGAGGTAGGAGGGCGGCCTTTGTTCTTTTATTTAAATAAAAATGGGGTAGAGCTTGATTTGCACCGTCCTGATATTGATGAAATTGGAGTTATTTGCAGCAGTTGCGGTCGGATAATGCATAGGGATCCGGCTGTTCTTGATTGTTGGTTTGATTCTGGCAGTATGCCTTTTGCCCAAATTCATTATCCCTTTGCTAAAGAGTATTTAAGGTCACCAAGAGATGATGATAGCACCATTCCAGCCTTGAAGGAAGATTATTTTCCCGCTGATTTTATTTGTGAGGCAATTGATCAAACTCGCGGTTGGTTCTATACCTTATTAGCTGTTTCTACTTTATTGAAGCAGGGCACAGCTTATCGTAATGTTATTTGTTTGGGTCATGTTAATGATAAGGAAGGTAAAAAAATGTCAAAGAGTAAAGGTAATGTTGTTGACCCTTGGGATGTTATAAATAAGTATGGAGTTGACGCTTTGCGCTTCCATTTTTATACGGTTAACCAACCGGGAGAGCCGAAAAATTTTGACCCCCAGCAAGTAGAGGATGTTCTCAAGAAAAATTTTATCGTTTTATGGAATGTGTTGAGTTTTTATAAGATGTATAGTCGTGATTCTATTGCTTTGCCAGAGTCATCTTCTCATGTTTTGGACAGATGGATTTTGGCTAAATTAGACCAACTGATTGAGAAGGTGACGGCTAGTTTGGATGCTTATGATATTACTAGCGCTGCTCGTTTGATTTCAACTTTTATCAATGATTTGTCTACTTGGTATTTACGCCGATCTAGGCAGAGATTTAAGCAAACTGACACTAGGCCAGAGGCAGTTGTTACTTTGAGCCGTGTTTTATTGTCTTTATCAAAGGTTATGGCGCCATTTATTCCTTTTACAGCTGAGAAACTCTATCAAGAATTAAAAAGTCGGGACAATATTTTTGTTGGCTACACCTTCAGAGAATCTGTCCACTTGGAAGATTGGCCGGAAGCATCACTTGCGCCAGACAGGCAGGTACTTGATCAAATGGAGAGAGTCAGGAAGATAGTAGAGCAAGCTCTAGCAAAAAGAGCTGAGGCTGGCATTAAGATAAGGCAGCCTGTGGCTCGTTTACAAATTACTGAGAAATTGCCAGATGATTTGCTAGAAATTATCAAAGAAGAAGTAAATGTCAAAGAAATTACTGTTGGTGATGAGTTTACTCTTGATACCAATTTAACAGAAGATTTAATCAGAGAAGGAGCAATGAGAGAATTGGTCCGCCATATCAATGATTTGCGCAAACGAACCGGTTTAACCATTAACGACAAAATCAAATTGGAACTGTCCGGAGGAGATGATGAATTTCTGGCGAAAGTAATTGAGGAATTCAATGACACTATAAAAGATAGCGTATTGGCAAATGAGATTGTTATTGTTCCTCAATTGTCTGCGGAAGTAAAAAAAGAAATTAAAATAAACAATAATAGCTATGAGATTGGCATAATTAAGCAAGAGTAGAATGACTGATATTTATCAAGGAGTTGTATTGAGCCAGCGTTATTTTCGCGAATCTGATTTGGTTGTGGTTATTTATACTTTAGAGAAAGGAAAAATAGAATTGGTTGTTAGAGGGGGTAAAAAAATTTTGTCCAAGTTAAGAGGAGGAGTAGAGCTTATGAATTGGGTTGAGATTATGATGGCTCCAGGAAAAAATTTTTCTTATTTGGCTTCAGTCAATCTTTTATCTAGCTGGCCCCATCTTAGGACTGATCTATCTCGTTTGTCATTGGGGTTGTCAACGGTAGAGTTACTTGACAAGATAACAGTGGAGATGAGTGAAAAAGATAATATTTATTATTTGTTATTAGAATGGTTGCGTTGGTTAAATAGTTCTGATTATCAGCCAGTGGTTGGATATGTTAGTTTTTATTATTTAGCGTTAAAATGGCTGTCTTTACTGGGATATGGTTTACCTGGAAGTAAGTGCACAAGTTGCTCCAATAATCTTGGTCCGCTTGAGTTTTATTTAAGCTCCCGGGGATTGTTCTGCCACAAATGCAGCCGCAGCGGTATGGTAAAAATGCCCTTATCATCCCTTGTAAGATTGCAGAAGTTAGATAGGGCTAATTCTATTTCATCCATAGTAGAATTAGTCAACAAAACAGAGTTAGAATTAAATAAAGAAAGTGTTATTTTGAGCAAAGTTTGGCTGCAGAGTATAATTGATGGCGAGTTGCAAGCAATAGCTTTATTTAATAAATAGTATGAGGCCAATAAGAAGTTGGCGGCAGCTTCACCACCGCAGAAAAAATAGAATAGTTTCTTGGTTAAAAAATATTTTTTTATCAAGACGCAAAACAATTGACAAGCCTGCTGATAGACATCGGCAAAACGAAGAACATGCTTTTAAATTTGATAACAGTGAAGATATGGCAAAAAAAACTACCAACAAAAGAAAGCCGACCGCGCCTATAACCAGACCAGTGCGTAAACAACCAACCTCTTATAAGGGGGGTGGGGGTGGTTGGATGTGGTTTGTTAGCGGTATTCTATTGCTATTGTCAGCGGCGCTGATATTTGGGGCTTGGCGCTTTGCTACTAGTAAGAACCAAACATCTGAAGATTTGCTATTAGAAATAGAAGGTCCACAGCAGGTAGCAATTGGCGAGGAGGTTGAATTTGTGGTCAATTACCAAAATGTATCTAACCTTACTTTGCGTAATTTAGAGCTTACTTTAAAATATCCTTTGGGTCTTAAAATAATTTCGGTTGAGCCCGCTGCCAGTAACGCCTTGCAAACAATCTGGCAATTAGGAGATTTGGCTCCAGGCGCTCAGGGTAAAGTTGTTATTCGTGGTCAAATTTTTGTTGATGAGCCTCAATCTGACAATTTGAGCGCCTCTTTATTGTATCAGCCGCAAAATTTTTCTTCTGATTTTATCAAACAAGCCAGCCATTCTTTGCAGATTGGCGAGCCATTGTTTGAACTGGATTTAGTTAGTCCGCAAGTTATTTTGCCTGACACTAAAACTGATTTTTCAATAAAATGGAAAAGACAGGGGGAGGTTGAAGGAAATAATATTTATTTGCAGTTGTTAACCGGCAAAGATTTTACCCTATCCATTCAAGGTGGCAATTTGCCTAGTATTATTGAGAAAGATCAGAATAAAATTTATGAGTGGAAGATTGATAGCGGCAAGGTTCAGTCTGATTTTGATTTTTCAGGTAAGTTTTCTGCTGAAAGCAAAGGAGAAAAGATATTCAAATTGAGAGTGATAAAGAGAAACGGAGTTGATGATAAAGTGTTGCAAGAAAAGGAGTTTAATTTGTTTATTAGCGCTGAAGAAATTTTGCTTGATTTTTCTCTAAATGATGACAATCCCGATCAACTGCCGCCTGGCGCTGATTTGACTTATGTTGTTTTTATAAAAAATACCTCAGGTCAAACTTTGCGCAACTTGGCAGTAAGCGTGCAACTGTCTCCTGCTGTTATTGATTGGAGCTTTTTGCAAACGCCAAGCGAGCCCAAAATTACAGACAAAGGGGAAATAATTATTCTGCCCGACAAGTTGCCAGCTTTGCAGGAATTGACCCAGGGAGAAGAAATAGAGCTTACTATTAAGACAAAGTTAAAATCAAACATTAGTTTGCCAGCCAAATTAAAATCAAGCGCGATGGTTGAGATTGGCTCTGTAGGTGAGGAGGAGCAGGACAATTTAACTTTTTCTTCACCGGTTATTATTACTACAATTGCTAGCCCAGTTAATTTTGATGCCCAGGCATTTTATTTTGATGATGAAGGCGTTAAGATAGGCAGCGGCGCTTGGCCGCCGCAGGTAGGTCAAAGCACAGAGATGGTGGTAAAATGGTTTATGAGGCCGCGTGACAAATCGTTAAATAATATTAAAGTAGAAGCTGTTTTACCGGTAGGAATAGTATGGTTGGGGCCTGATAAAGTTGATCAAGGCAGTTTGTTTTACAACAATTCAACTAGAAAAGTTGTTTGGCAAATAAATTCTCTCACTCCAACCAGCCATGATATAGTCGCATCTTTTCGCATTGCTTTCACCCCAACCAACGACCAAGTTGGCAGAGTTGTTAAGATTTTGTCAGAATCAATTTTTACAGCCCAAGCAGACAGTGGCAATA
>WFTD01000107.1 GCA_015485755.1 Patescibacteria group bacterium
AGACAGGACAAAAAGGGGCCGTCCACTTCAGCAAACTTCAACCTGCCTGTCATAATTGACAGCAAATCAGCATCGCTTAACTGGCGGATGCGGACAACTTGCCTGCGTTTACGCCAAATATGAAAACCAGCCCTTAAAAACCCTCCATAACTTTTTATCTTCCATTTTAACCATCCCGTAAACAACGCATAAAACAATAAACTTAATTCAGTGGCGATAAACATTGGCAAAATAGCAACAATAGTCAAAAACTTATAATATGAAAATAGCATAATCAATCGATTGCGTTCTGAATAATAAAACTTTTTAGTGCCAAAAGAAAAAGAATATTTGTGCCAAACTTTAGCATCTGGCGCCAAATAATTTTTAAATCCAGCCAAACGAGAACGGACGCTCAAATCAACATCCTCGTGATACATAAAATAATAATCGTCAAACACCCCTATTTTATCAACTAACTCCCTGCTAAACAGGCAAGCGCTGCCCGAAGCAACTGGAACCTCTTGAATGGATAAAAATTGGCTGCTCAATTTTTTATAACCGCCCGACCACGAAAACCCCAAAAAATGCAAAGGATTGCCAATTGTATTCACCCGATAAGGCTCATGCCAAAATAAAACCTTGCTTTGAATTAACCCCGGCTTATCAACCTTCTCAACTGTAATTAACATATTCTTAAGCCAGTCAATGTCAGCTTCCATGTCTGGGTTCAAAACAATAAAATAATCAAATCCTTGTTTGTAAGCCCATTCAATGCCAACATTATTCCCGCCAGCGTACCCCAAATTTTTATCCAACTCTATCAAATGGACTTGAGGAAAATTTTTGACCACCTCTACTGTTTTGTCGGTTGAATTATTGTCCACAATCACAACTTGAAACTCCCCCTGGTAACTTTGGCGCAATACTGATTTTAGACAAGGAAAAATTTCCTCTTCATTATTGTAAGTCAAGATAATAACAGCCACCTTACTCATCTCGCTTTGGTAAATTATCTTGCTTGGTTTCTGAGATAGCAATATGACGAATAATCTTTGTTTGATTTTTTTCAATCCTGTCCAACTTAGCTATAATTCTAAAAATAGCATAATACAAAATTGGCACTGACACATATACAGCCAAATCCACCCCCCGACCGCTGGCAATGCCCAATGTCTGAGCAATAAAATCAGTTGTACGCGGCCATAAAGTTATAAAGATAACCGATAACCAAAACAGCAACCACAAAACAAACACCCGCTCACTCAGTTCATTCTGCTTATAGCGCTTTCTGGCTTTAAGTAAAACAAAAATAGAAAAAATGATGATTAAAAATTGTAAAACCCGCATATATTATTTTAATATTTTACCCAAAATTAAATCACGCAAAATTTTCAAACCTCCTTTAATTGACTGACCATAGTGGTGGTACACTATGGTAACTGGTATTTCCTCAAAAGGCAGATTATACCTTCTTACTTGCTCCACAATTTCAGTATTATGAGCCATGCCGTCATAACTTATTTTAATTTTATCCAAAGCCCGAGCAGATAGCACCCGAAAACCATTATGGGCGTCAGACAGCCATACTCCGGTAAAAAAGAAATTTATCAATTTTGATACCGGCAATAAAATATTCTTTTTAGTCCAAGGAATAGATGAATTCCCTCCCAAAAAACGAGACCCAAAAACCACATCAACCTTACCGCTGGAAATAAGGTTAAGGGCTTGACTAATATCAGCCGCTTGCATTTGTCCATCGCCATCAAAATGAACTACCGCATCAGCCCCCAACATTTGAGCTAGATCATTGCCGGTTTGCAAAGCCGCGCCCATCCCCCTATTGACTAAATGACTGACAACAACAACGCCTGCCTGTTTGGCAATTTCGGCTGTATTATCAACTGAACCGTCATTTACAACAATAATGTTGTTATAACCATGACGGCGCAAATCTTCAATAACCGACAAAATGCGTTGAGATTCATTATAAGCAGGGACAACAATAAAAACTTTCATAAGTTATGCCCTTCTTGGCAAGTTAAGTTAATTTCAATAAATCTTTTTGCGCTTTCATATAATCAATTGTCTTGCTTAAGCCAGTCTGCAAATCAATCAAAGGAAACCAGCCCAAAATATCCTTGGCTCTAGTAATATCAGGCAAACCATGCTTAACAATAAAAGGCGGAGAGTCTTCATAGGTAATTTTAGAAGAAGATCCAGTTAAAGAAATTATAATTTTTGCTGCCTCTTCTATCTCCACTTCTTTAGGATAGCCAAAATTCAATACGCCGCCATAATCAGCCTGCATATATTTTATTAATCCTTCAACCAAATCTGTTACATATAAAAACGATGTGGTTTTGCCTGGTTCTCCATAAATAACCAAATCCTCATTGCGCAAAGCCGCTCTAATCATATCAGGAATAAGTCGAGCATCATCAAATCTCATCCTTGGGCCGTAAGTCTGAAAAATCCTGGCAATCTTAGTCTGGATGCCGTGATATTCGCCATAGTTATAAGTCAGACACTCAGCAAAACGCTTGCCTTCATTATAAGCGCTGCGCGGACCAATTGGACTGACATACCCCCAATAATCCTCTTTAAAAAACTTCATTTTTGCCAAAGGCTCACCATACACCGAAGAGGTAGAGACATGCAAAAATTTAGCTTTATACCTAACTGCTATTTCCAACATATTGCGAGTTCCATGAGAATTGGTAAGCAAAGTCTCAAGTGGCAATTCCTTATACTCTCGGTAAGATGTTGGGCAAGCTAAATTATACACCTCCTGCAGTCCTAATGTTTGTAAATTCAAAGATTTGAGCTCTGGCAAACTCTCCAAATCAATTGGATCAACAATATCATGCTTAATAAAATGAAAATTGGGCAACTGCAATAAGAATTCAATGTTCATTCTTGTGCCAGTGATAAAATTGTCCAAACAAATAACTTGGTGCCCTTGCCTAACCAACTCTTCGCATAAGTGGGAGCCAATAAATCCAGCCCCACCGCTGATTAAAATATTCTTTTTGGGCTGATCATTGTTGTTTTTATTTACCTTACTGTCCATAATTTTTCTGATTATCTATATAATTTAGTTTATCATAAAAATAAGCAAAAGCAAAAAACACCCCGCCTTTTGGGGTGTTTTTTGTATCAATTAAAATTAATAAATGATCACTGTGGGTAAATTTTCCAAAATGTGGAAACGAGTCAAAAGTAAAGCTCCGCTCAAAATAATTATTGCAATGGTTTGCATAATAACATGGCCGTGTTGAACGTGGGGATGGACTAAAACATTTATCACCAACAAAATAAACATCACTACCATAAATACTAAGAAGAAATAACGGCTAAACAAAATCACATAATCTACCAAACTTAAATCCTTTTCAGCAGTAGTTATGGTGGCTACAACCAATCTGTCACTACTATCAAATTGAGGAGGAGGCAAAAATTCTTTGGCCAATTTTTGCGATGGTTGTTGATTTTCCTCCTTTACCAAAGTTTCGCTGCCGCTTACCCCATCTGATGCTGACCGACTAACATCAAGGTTAACTCTAGCAACTCCTGCCTGCAAAAAAGCTGTTGCCACCGGCTGGCTAGAAACGGCGTCAGCCTGAGGCGTCTGAGAGGAGTCTTGCTCGGCCAATTTTTTATCGCTAACAGATTCTGTTGAATCTGGCAAGTTCGGTCTGGTTGGTGTATCTATGTTTTTTTTCTCTTCCTTGCTTTTTTGGGCGGGTATCTCTGCTGAAGTTGGCTCTGTTGGTGATGATTTACTGCTGGCACTATCTGTTTGATCGGGTGGCAAGTTTTCTTTCTCCACTCCAGCTACCTGAGTGGTCTGCTCTTGGTTATTTGCTTGTTCTGGAGCTGGAGGCTGAGATGATACGTCCTGTTTTTCCTGATTGGCATTTGTTGTAGCCGCTGCAAGCTGCGGTCCGACTGCCTGACGGCCACCAAAAAATTGTACCAACACTGTTGTTTCCCGACCATCAATAATACCAGTAGCCACACCAATGCCAATATCGCGATATTTTGGGTTAGTAACATTTTTCCAGTGGCTGGGTGATTTTTTAAAAGCCAAATGAATCACTTCAGCAGTGGTAAAATCCATTGCTAGATTCTCTCCCATATAAATAAAAGGATACCTACCCCGATCAATCCATTCCCATGGTTTTTTTCCATCTGGACCAATGTGAGCAAAATAACCCTTGGCTACCATATCATTAGCTTTGGCTTGGGCTGCCTGAGCCAATACTTCATTATAAGCTAACTCTGGCAAGCCTAGTTCTGCCCGGCTTTGATTGGTTAGCACAAACAATTCATCTGCCACTTGCTGGGATAATTTAGCTGGGTTGGGATAAGTAAAAAACAAAAATCCTACTACCAATAATTTGATAGCAATCAAAACAACGGCATAAAATTTTAACCATTTAGCTGAGAGGGCTTTGGGTTTATGCTGATTGCCTGAATGAGGTATAAACAAGTCATGCAAATGTTTGAAGGTTTTTTTGAGCTTACTTTCTTCTTGCTGCCAGTGGTGATAAAGCATTTTATACTCTTTTTCAATCAACTCTACCCACTCTTTGGAAAAATGGGAAAAATCAGGCTTAAACTTAGACTGTTTGTCAGAGTTTGTTTTTGCCCTATCTTTGTCTTTGTTCTTATCCTTTTCTTTATTTTTCTTCATCCAAGCAAAAGTTATACTGGCAAGCAATAATGCCGCTATTATACTGATTATATTGTTTGATCTCCTCTTTTTTGCCATGTAATATTTTAAACACTAAACTATAGCATATTATAACATTTTTGTCAATACTAAAAAAGTTCTTCCCTTTTTTCCTTAACATAACCAGTCCATTGATCCACTACATCCAAAATAACTTTAAAAGGAGCTTCAATAACAAAATCAAACAAAATAACAAAGAAATTTACTCGCGATAAATTAAGAGACAGCCATCTCCCAAACTGAATAATGGGCAAAGTAATAAAATCTTTCAAAAAAGTAAACAAATTATCTTTCCTTTCAATAATATGCAGCTCGCGCGCTGACTGGGAAATGCGAATACCAAAAAAAGAAACTAAACACATAAAAAATATAAAAATAACGATACTGGCAATATTAAAACCTAAGCGGTGCAGACCATAAATTATCAAACCAAAAATAACAGAAAAAAGGACCAAGTACATAACAGCGAAAGCCCTGCTCATAAAAACAGAGCGGCGGAACGGCTTTTTTATCTTATGGATAACTCTTCTCTCTTCCAATTGATATGATATCTCCTTAACTCCTTGAACAATTTTATCAGTATTCTTTTTGCCTGGTACGCGGATAAACATCCCAATAGTAAACATCAAAAACGGCGGAAATACTACATTAACCCCCAGAGAAAAATAATTAACAGTCCTTTCCAACAGCAAATCAAGAGGGAACTCCAAAATAATCGCCAATGTCATTTTAGTAATGAACAAATAAATTATACTGCGGACAATACTGCGGCGCAGTTTTATTTTAGAACGACGATAACGTTTTTTAGCCGCTTCCCTAACTTTCTCCTCCAACAAAACCGGATCCTTCCATATATCCAGGGCGGCATCGGGATCCTCGGAAATTATATCGCGGATAATCAAAAAAATAACATTATATTTGCGCAATACCCGCATATACATCTGGTTGAGCGGATGGCTCAACTGGCCTAAAATCTGATTGCGCAAAACATCAATTTGCTGGGCAATGCGGATTAAATCTTCTTCTCTGGCTTTGTGCCAATTGGGCAAATAAAGCTGCCATAAATAAAAATGGATACGGGCGGCATCAGCTTTTATTAATGACCTTAAAATGGCAATATAAAGCTGAACTTTTTTTTCTACTTCAGAGTAATTACCTTCTACGACAATATCCTTGCTTACCGCCTGATACATACATTCAACCAAAGCATCATCAACTGATTTATCAACAAACAAATCATCCAGCTCAATTGCCAACATCTTGATGAGAAAATCAAAAATTTCAACCTTCTCCTCTTTTTCCTTGTAATGACCAATTATATCTATAAGTCTAATATAGCGATCAATAACAATCTCTGCCTCGCCAATGATGCTTTCTGGCAAGGTATTATTAGGCAAATATCCAGCCCGAATTAAATCATAAACCAACGGTCTTGCTATTACCTTGCCTGAGCGGTTTGCCAATGTCATCGTCCGTTGCAAATTGCGCAAAATCGCCCGCTCCCGCAATAAATGATCGTCTTGATAATCAACTGCGTTACGAAGTTTTTCATACCAAAAAGACAACTTGGAGATCATCTCATTTAAGCGAATACGGCTGTCTTCCGGCGGCAAACTCTTGTGGACTTGAGCTTGATACGCTTTAATTAGTTTAACCAAAGGAGGAAACAAAACATAAACTTGCTTTGCTTTTGGTTCGCTCTTTTTTTCTGTAATAATAAAATTTGACATAAAATTTTCTTTATTTTAATTCTACCCAAAAAACACTAGAGAAGCAAGGTAAAAAAATTAGGAATAACTTTATCTTACTAGCAAAAAACCCTCTCCAAATAAATAGAGAGGGTTTTTTGCTGGCTCGGGGACCAGGATTCGAACCTGGATTAACGGCTCCAAAGGCCGCTGTCCTACCATTAGACGATCCCCGAATACAAACTAGATAATATCAAACTTTGTAAATAAATCTTTCAATTGCTGTTTTAATAACCTTTTACCTTCAGTTGTTTTTAAAAATTTCTCTCTTCTTTGTGCATCTTCCTTTAGCAGATAAGCCTCATAGTAAATTAATCTTACTGGCAATCTTTTGCTAGTAAAAGTAACATTACCTTTTTTATGTTCCTCCAATCTCCTCTTTAGATTGCTCGTATAACCAGTATATATTTGTCCATTACTCAAAAGTAATATATATAAATAATACATAACCTCTTAAAAAAATAAAGGATTCGCCACGTCATCCGACATGGCGCCCTGTCGAATGACAGGGCGAACCTGGATTAACGGCTCCAAAGGTCAAAGATCCTATCGCATGATAGGACCGCTGTCCTACCATTAGACTTGTCCTGTCGTATGACGGGACGATCCCCGAATGCAAACTAAAACTGACAAAATTACCTAAACGTAAATTTTAGTTTAGGCAAAAACAAGAAAAAAGTCAATTACCCTTACCTATTTATATACCGCCGTACTGCCACCCAGGAACTAACTATTCCGACCAGCATTGCTCCCAAAAGCTCCAACCCAAATATTGTAACAAAATTTTCTTTAAAATATAAAGACAAATTCAATGTCCCCTCACCAAAGAAACTACCCAAAAATGGTTGGATAGCATTTAAAACTGGGAAGGTCAAGGCAATGTTTATTAAGGTTGCCAAAACTGCATAAATTATCCCCTCCACCAAAAAGGGCGCTTCAATAAAAAACTTAGAAGCGCCAACCAATCTCATTATTTTCAGCTCATCACGGTAAGTATAAATAGCAATCCTGATAGTATTAAAAGAAACAAGCACAGCAATAATAAAGAAAATAACGCTCAAAGCCAAACCAATATTGTTGATGGTGCGGCTAATATCAGATATTTTATTTATAATAATATTGTAATCCTGAAAATCCTTGTCTTGAATATACGGGGAAAGCTCAGGCTGGCTAAGAATATTTAAAATCTTATTATAATCATCAATTGATTCAGCTTGAATTATCAAAGTATCTCCCAAAGGGTTATTGCTTAACTCGTTAAGCGATTCTAAAATAATTTTATTGTCCTTATACTTTTCTTTGAACTGCTCCAATGCTTGATCTTTAGGTATATAAACAACCTCTTTCACCCCTTTTATCTTCTTAAGCTCATCTTTGAAGTCAATAACAACTTGAGGATCAATTTCCTGCTTGAAATAAACGCTAACATCAACTTGTTTGTGGAGAGTATTGATGGCATGATCAATAACAATATTTAGAGAAAACAAAACCGTCACCACAAACAATGACATTGTCATAATAGTAGTGGTAACAATCGCCAGCCAAAAATTGCGGAAAAAATTCTGCCAAGCAAATTTGATAACGCGATAAAAAGAAACAAACAACATAAATTTTTATAGGTTAAAGCAAATATTTACCATGCTTTTGGTCAGACACGACCATGCCGCCATCCAAAGTAATAACTCTTTTCTTGAGGTTATTAACAATCTCACGGTTATGAGTAACCAAAATAACAGTCGTGCCAACTTCATTTATCTTCTCCAAAATCTGAACGATTGCTTGAGTGTTAATAGTGTCTAAATTCCCAGTAGGCTCATCGGCTAATAAAATTTTAGGGCGATGCACTAATGCTCGCGCAATCACAACTCGCTGCTGCTCACCCCCTGATAACTGATAAGGAAAACGATTTGCTTTGTCTTCCAAATCAACAATCCTTAATACCTGCGGAACAACTTCTCTAATTTTACCCGGCTCAGCGCCGCATACTTCCAAAGCAAATGATACATTTTCAAAAACTGTTTTTTTGGGCAATAACTTAAAATCTTGCCAAACCACTCCAATTTGCCGGCGCAAAACAGGCAACTCACTAGAGCGAATATTGGTGATATCCCAATCGCCAATAATAATCTTGCCGCGCGTTGGCCTCTCTTCAGCCAAAATTAATTTAACAATAGTAGTCTTACCTGTTCCAGACTGGCCGACAATTGAAACAAATTCACCCGGCTTAATTTTAAAACTAACATCCCTAACAGCGTAAACATTGTTATTATATTTTTTGCTGACATTAATAAACTCAATCATAAAATAGATTAAGGATAAAGGGGGTCAACTACAACTTCGGTTAAACCCAAATACAAAGATGATATTTTGGCAAAAGCAACTTTATCAAGGTCAATTACCCTATCAGGATGGATAGACCGATCAGGACCGTAGTCATTTACTGTAACAACAACTGACTTGCCATTAGCTAAATTTGTTACTTTGAGTTTAGTGCCTTTGGGATAATCAGGAGAGGCGGCAAATAAACCTCCTTTATAAGCGTACCAACTAGCTTTACCTTTTTCCATTATACCATTTGTCAACACTGCAACCAATAGCTCTTTTTGTCTGGTGGCTGTCCTCACCATGCCAATTTTATACAAACTATCTGATGGTGATGCTTCCCATTTTTTTTGAGAATTATTCCAAGCAAAAATTTCTTTACGGCTGTTGCCTGGACTAAACTTTATATCTATTACCAACGGTTTTGTTACTTGAACATTATCACCCATAACTTGAAAATAAAACAAAGGCGAGGCGTAATCCCACCCTGGCGGCTTTGGATAAACTGGTAAAATAGGTGTTATTTTTATTTCAGCCGGAGCGGTCAAAGCCGCGGCTGGGATATGCAAAACAAAATATCCGCCCGGCATTTGCACTCTGAACCCCTTGGCAATTGTCGCCTCGTCCAAATACAAAGAAAACGGTGATAATGGCAATACTGTTACTGCCAATTGCCCCAACTTGCTCCTCACTTTTACTTTGAGCTCGCTGCCTTCCTCAATAAAATCAGCTGCTCGCCACTCCCCTTTCCCAGCTTCCCTCTGCCACACCTGGACTGCGCCAGCCTGATCGGGACGAGGAAGGTAAATAAAAAAATCTTTCACAATATTAGCGTCTAACACTTGCCAATTATAAAAATACGGCAATGCCGAAGGCAAGCTATTGTCAGCTGGTTTGGTAAAAAATGCAACTCTTGAATACTTATCCAAAGAACCCGAAGGAAAAATGACTCTAAAATCGTCCAATAAAATTTCTTTGCCAACTTGAATATCTTCGCCTGTCAAAAAAAGTGACTGGGCTTGAGCTGAATTAAAAATCGGCAAAAACAAAAAAAACAAAATCAAAAGAAAAAACCATCTTGGCATAAAAATATTTTTAATCTATACTATAGTATACAAAAAATAACGCTTTGAGTAAAATAAAACTGTTTATAAATAATTATTTATAGTATTTTTATTAAAAGAATAAGCGGGATTAGTATAGTGGTAGTACGCCAGCTTCCCAAGCTGGAGGCGCGGGTTCGATTCCCGTATCCCGCTCCATTTAAATCTTTAAAAATATACTCTTTGCTTGAGCCGATATAGCTCAGCTGGTAGAGCAATCCCTTCGTAAGGGAGAGGTCGTCGGTTCGAATCCGACTATCGGCTCCAACCAAAAACACCGCTTGTAGCAGCGGTATTTTTGGTTTCGTTTTGTACCAATAAACCAAATATAACTTAATAAACAAACCTAGAAATATTTCCCAATTTTTCTGCTTCTATCCGAAGCAATTCAAATATCTTTTTACCGCTAGGCCAAGCAATCAAAATGTGTCGCGCTCTCACCTTAACATCATTAGGATTGTCTTCATTTGTTATCTTCTCCTCTAGCTTAATAATATGGTAACCAAATTTTGTTTCAACCAAATCGCTAATCTCTCCCACATCCAAACTAAAAGCGACCCGTTCAAACTCTGGCACCATCACCCCTTTGGTGAAATAGCCAAGATCGCCGCCTCGCTTAGCTGAGGCCTTGTCATCACTGAACTGTTTGGCCATTTTGGCAAAATCATCCGGATTTTCTTTGACTATTTTCAATATCTTCTCTGCCTCTTCTTTGGTCTTACTGCGATACTTTTTGTCAACCTCAAGCACTTTCATAACTTTTTCTTCCTTAAGAAACGGTTCAATTACCCTTTGTTCAAATGTTGCCAGGTCCCAACCATAAAACTTATTTAAATTATCACGCAACTGCTCCAAACTGCCAACTTCATTCACTAACTTATCAACTTCTTGGCTTATTTCATCTTGGCTGACAGTAATATTGTACTGCCTAGCGACTTGATCCAGCAGTTTTAAATTTACCAACCTGTCCCAAACAATATTCCTCAGTTCGCTTTCAGGAGGAACTTCTTTGAACTGGCCATTTTCTACTTGGTAATTATAAAAACGCTGCAAAGCTTCTAAATCAGAAATATACCGATCAAAACTAATCCATTCTCCATTAACCCGACCAGCTGGCAAAGGCAACATTCTGGCTATTTTTATTATTTGGGGATGGCGCCAATCAAGATAATAAATACCAGCCACAACCACTGACAAGGACAAAACAATTAGGATAATCAAAACTACCAAAATGTGCCAGATTACACCTGCCAATTTACGCGGCTTAGAACTGTCAGACTTGCCTTTGGACTTATGATCTGCTGATTTGACCTTTATTTTCAACTTATCTTTGTCTGCGATTAGATCAGGCGAATCAATTGTTTTGGCAAGCCTAAAAATATGCTTTTTGTCTGACTTTTCTGCTGGTTTTGCTTTGTTTGTTTTTGGCTGCTTGTGTTCAGTTGGATTGGTTTTCTGATTTGATATTTCTGGCTTGGTTTTGTGCTTATTGTCAACTGGAGCAAGGCTTTCTTTTTGGCTGTCTTTCTTGTTGTCCTTACCATCTGCTTTTTCTTTTTTGCTTGGCTTAATTTTGTTTATTTTGGTTGAAAATCCAGAAAACAATTTATTAGTCTTTTTTAGGACATGCTTAAAAGCAGGCTGTTTTTTGCTTTTTTCCTCCACCGCCTTTTTCTTCTTGCTTTCCTCTGCCTCAGCTAAAGCCCGCAAAATTATTTCCCTGGCCTGCTTGTATTTACTTTTATCTCCCTCAGCAATATCTGGCTGAACAGTTCGCTTGTCTTGATCTGAAACTGCCTGAACTGCACCGCTTTGTTCATTTGTTGGCGTCTCCTCTTGCGCTTGAGAAGGGCTGGTTTGTGAATTGTTGACCTGATCGACATCTGCCATAAAATAGCTACTTAATAATTATTGCTGAAAAAATAATACCACCACAACCTCCAATTAGGCAAAGTTGAAGTTGAAGCATTGCTGCTATCACTACTTTCCTCTAGCTCTGGCACTGCGATCACCTTTTCTCCTGGCTTTTTGAGGGATAATTTCTTTCTTGCTTCCTCCTCAATAAAATCATCTGTCTGTAAATAAGCGATCAACGACTCCAATTGTTTGTTGTCATTCTCCAATGAGTCAATCTTCTCTTCCAGGGCGGCTATTTGCCTTTGAATCTCAATCTTGCGCATAACTTCCCTAATCAAAGAAACTGAAAAAACCAACAACAAAACTAGGATAAAAACAAATACCCAAGTAGATGTCAAAAATGAACTTATTAAATTTTTTTTATTTTTCTTTTTGGTCATTGGTATTGTTAGCTAACCACTGATTGAGGGCTTGTTTAACTCTTTCTTCCCCTACCTCTTCTTTGGCTTGTTCAATTATCTTAACAAACTCCTGCACCGCTGGATCGCTAGCAATTGGGGATTGTCCTGTCTGTTCCCTGCTCTGGCTTTGATACTTTTGGTGCAATTCAACCAATAAATCATGCAAATCACGCGGATAACGCACATGTTCAAGCTCCAACACATTCTGACTGCCTGCCGTTTGTATTTTTATTGTACCAAATTTCAACGCAACCGCCCAAAAACCATTTTGCTCCAAAGAAATATCCTGAATATTAGCAAAAGGCGCTTCTGATATTTGCCTGGCAAAAACCCCTTTTTGATCAAAATCAATTATCCTCTTGTTGGTAATTACCACGGCAGTAAATCGCCAAACAATAATAGTTTTCAGCAAAACAAATATGCCCAAAACAACCAATCCCAATAAAATAATCTGGCCCAGCCAACCTATTTGCAAAAAAAAGAACAAATAATAAAAAGCGCTAAATAATAACACAACGCCTAAAAAAAACCACCAAAAATAAACCAATCCAAAAGGGCGAACAAACGCCACAATTTCTTCGTCCTCTTGCAAACGCTTTTGAAAATAAGAAGGAAGTTCAATCATAATTAACTACAAAGCAAACAAGCCAAATGTCCACAAAAGCATTGACAAAGTCACCATTATGGACACGCCCACCCAAATAATCTTTTTGATTTTTTTTCTTGACATATACTATCTTTTGAAAACTGATAAAAATGCCTCGGGAGGTATATCAACTGAACCGATTTTCTGCATCTTCTTTTTGCCTTGCTTTTGCTTTTCTAGCAATTTGCGTTTACGGGTAACATCCCCGCCGTACAATTTAGCTGTAACATCCTTGCGAAGGGGCGGAATGCGGCTAGAAGCTATTATCTTGCCTCCCAATACTGCTTGAATTTTTATCTCAAACAACTGCCTAGGGATAGCTTCCTTCAATGAGTCTACTATCCGCCGGCCAGCCTGATAAGCTTCATCAGTATAAGTTAATGTGCTCAAAGCTTCAGCCTTTTCCCCTGCTACCAAAATATCAAGTTTAACAATATCGCATACTTGATAAGCAAAAAATTCATAGTTTAAACTAGCAAAACCAGCGCTAACACCTTTTAGTGTATCATAAAAATCAACCAAAAGCGAATTCAACGGCAAAAAATAATGCAAAATAACCCTATCTTCATCCAAATATTCTGTTTCAATGTATTCCCCCCGTCGTTTAACTACCATCTTCATAATATTACCTATATACTTGGCCGGGGTAAAAATCTCCACTTTCATAATCGGCTCTTCCACTTTATCAATTTCTTCGGGACGAGGAAATTCTTGGGGAGACTTAATAACAACCTTCTCTCCAGAGCGCAAATAGACCTGATAAGCAACAGAAGGAACGGTCGTGACAACTGAAATGTTATATTCCCTCTGCAACCTTTGTTGAAAAATCTCCAAGTGCAACATTCCCAAAAAACCGCACCTAAACCCCACTCCCAAGGCTGGAGAATTTTCTACTGAAAAAGTCAAGGCCGCGTCATTTAACTTCAACTTCTCAATCGCTTCTCTCAACCTTTGGAAATCATCGCCTTCCTTGGGATAAATGCCGGCAAATACCATCGGCTTGACCTCTTCATACCCAGGCAAAGGCTCCACCTTGCTGGTCGTATCTGTGGTAATTGTATCTCCTACTTTGGCTTGGTTAATATTTTTTAAATTGGTAACAATATAACCAATCTCCCCTGTTTGCAATTTGTCTGTTTTGCTCATACGGGGGCGGAAGCACCCAACCTCAAGCGCTTCTGCTTGGCTGCCTGTCTGCAAAAAGTTTAACTTTTCTCCAGCAGAAATACTGCCAGAAAAAACTCGAACATATACTACCACCCCGCGATAGCTATCAAAAAAAGAATCAAATACCAATGCTTGGGAAGAAAAATCGTTATTTTGAGGGGGATGAATCTTATTGATGACGGATCGCAAAACTTTTTCAACATTTTTTCCTGTTTTAGCAGAGATAGCAATAATATCATCGCGGCGGCACTGAAGAAGTTTGATAATCTCTTGCGCTACCCTCTCAACATCAGCCGCTGGCAAATCAATTTTGTTGATAACGGGAATGATAACTAAATTATGCTTCTGAGCTAAATGTAAATTAGCCAAAGTCTGAGCTTCTATACCCTGGGTAGCATCAACCAATAAAATCGCCCCTTCTACTGCCGCCAAACTACGAGACACTTCATAAGTAAAATCAACATGGCCAGGGGTGTCAATTAAATTTAATTGATACCCCTGCCATTGCATTCTCACTGGAGCTAATTTTATTGTTATTCCCCTTTCCCTTTCCAAATCCATTTGATCCAAAATCTGGTCCTTCATTTCTCTTCTGGTGACTGTACCGGTAATTTCCAATAACCGATCGGCCAAGGTTGACTTGCCATGATCAATGTGGGCAATAATGCAAAAATTACGGATATGAGAAATAGACATCTGTTCAATATCAACAATTAATATTACCTATATTGTTATAATATTACATTATAAATGGCAAATTGAACAAGAATAACAACTCAACACACCTATCTGCCGCTGCAATTTAAAGCTGATAACTATCAGCAGCGATGCCTATCCTTTTATTACTATCTATCCTGTGATAAAATAATTTTGTTATGCTGAAAAAAATTTGGTTAAAGTTAAATAATACTACCATTGGCGGAGCGATTATTATTGCTTTTTTTTCTGTTCTGTCAAAAATAGTTGGCTTGCTAAGGGAAAGGCTGCTGGCTGTTCATTTTGCTGGCAATCAAATTGATATTTTGGATAGCTATTATGCCGCTTTTAAACTGCCTGACATTGTCTTTAACACTCTTGTGCTAGGCGCTTTATCCTCTGCTTTTGTTCCAGTTTTTGTCCGTTATCTTCACCGCAATAAAACTGAAGCCTTCCGCATTGCTAATTCATTATTAAATACCCTCCTGGTTATTATCTTTATTTTAACAATCATCGGCATAATAACAGCTGACAAAATCGTCCCTCTGCTTGTACCCGGATTTGATTCTGCTAAAACTATTCTGACGGTCAGGCTAACGCGGATTATGTTTGTGGCGGTAATATTTTTTACTATATCAAATGTATTATCTGGACTACTCAATTCATTCCGCAAATTTTTTACTTTCTCGCTAGCGCCAATATTCTACAACCTTGGCATTATTATCGGAATTATCTTTCTTACTGATTGGTTTGGCGTTGATGGCCTGGCTTGGGGAGTTGTGTTGGGTTCAATTTTACATTTGTTAATTCAACTGCCTGAAGTTATTGCAACTGGCTGGAAGTGGCAGCCTCTCTTTGCTTGGCGCGATAAGGGCGTGAGAAAAATTTTTAAACTAATGCTACCGCGAACATTTGGTTTGGCTGTCAATCAAGTAAACCAACTAGTAATCGTGATTATCGCCTCAACTCTAGCCTCTGGCTCTATTGCTTATTTTAACCTGGCCAATAATCTGCAATCCTTCCCCATCTCTGTCTTTGGCGTATCTATTGCTCTGGCTTGCTTTCCCGTGTTCTCCCGCGCTTTAGCTGACAAAAACACTTCCCAATTTCAAGAAAGTTTTAGCGTAAATTTCCGCCGTATCCTTTATTTGATTGTTCCTGCTTCTGTGTTGTTGCTATTGCTGCGGGCGCAAATTGTCAGATTGATTTTAGGCAGCGGCAGCTTTACTTGGCGCGATACTATTCAAACCGCCCAAACATTAGGATTTTTTGCTTTGTCTCTCTTTGCCCAAAGCTTACTTCCGCTTATTACTAGATCATTCTATGCTCTTGAGGACACTAAAACCCCGGTGCTGGTAAGTTTGGGATCAGTAATAATCAATATTTTTCTAGCAATTACCCTAGGGCAAAAAATCGGCATATTTGGAGTTGCTCTAGCATATTCCATTGCTAGT
This sequence comes from Patescibacteria group bacterium, assembly GCA_015485755.1. Classification (GTDB taxonomy): domain Bacteria; phylum Patescibacteriota; class Patescibacteriia; order S139-126; family S139-126; genus S139-126. Next base: position 16,172 of record WFTD01000107.1, read on the forward strand.
ATAATCAATATGGTTGTTTTACTTATTATTCTCCGGCTGAGAGTTGGTTATCTTGATGATGAAAAATTAGCTGGGGCAGCTATTAGGATTGGTTTGCTTAGTATATTTATGGGTTTAACTGCTTACTTGATTATGAGAATAGTGGCTCCTTTGGTAAATATGAGGACTTTTATAGGAATTTTAATCCAAACAACAACTACTATTATTATCAGCGGGGGGCTGTATTTGTGGCTGAGCTTTTTGTTTAACTTTCCTGAGGTGCAAATCATAAAAAATTACCTTGCTAAATATATAAAAATATTCAAATAAGC
>WFTD01000108.1 GCA_015485755.1 Patescibacteria group bacterium
ATACTAAAATTAGCTAATAATTAACATTTTTTATGCTCAATTTTAAATACCTCTATTTTTCTCGGGTAAGATTTTTCATACTACTTGTGGGGGTTATTTTTTTAGCCGGATGCAATAAATCTTCTTCAAATGCTTTTTATAAAAAAATTACTTCTTTTTTCAAAAAAACCGAAATAGTTGACCAATATGATGCCATTGCCGTTTGGCAAAACAATGGCGAGGGCAATTGGGACATTGCTTATTCTATTTACCGGCAAAAGGATAATAGTTGGTTCCATCTGCCTGACAAAGACATGGATTATCAGGGTGATGCCAATTTAATAGCCAAACTTCCGGGTGATGATAATGATCCTGACATTTCCAGCACTAAGCGTTTGGCAATGGCAGTTTGGAGCAATAACAGCGGCGGTGAAAATGGGGCTGAGATTTTTTGGGCTGTTTGGACACCGCAAGGATGGAATAAACCTGACATGTTATTCTCTTTGCCGGGCGATGATGTTGACCCTACTATTTATATGCAGGATAAAGATAATGCCATGGTGGTATGGGTTAATAGGCAGGGTGAGACTCGCTCTCTTTATTACTCAATATACAAGAAGGGAAATTGGTCGCAGCCGGAAAAGATTGACTTTGCTGGCGCCAGCGCCATTACCACACCAGAACTTGGTTATATGACCATGCCCTACCCCCGTTATCTTTTAGTATTTACTGCTGAGGTGAACAAGGAAAAGTTTGCTTATTTGGGGGTTTATAGCAAGGCCAAAGGATGGCAGGTTGTTAAAATAGATAATTCAGCTGGAGCGGTGGTAGATGAGAGTATACCTGCCAAATATCGCACCAGCGCTGCTATGCAGGTTTCTTCCCGCAATTTTATCGCCAGTTGGTCAGGCAGTGATGGTAATGTTTGGTATGTGACTGTCAGTCCGTCCAGTGCCAATTTTACTGCCCAATCAGCTGGCGGAGGAGCAAATGGAGTAGTGCTCTATAGCGGCGGCAGTCAAGGAGGAGGTTCAATGATTTTTTCTCAAGCAGATAAACTTTCAAATGTTACTCCTATTGGCGGATCTTCCCGCCAAGTTATATCAAGTGGAGAGCAGCCGCTTGTCAGGCCTGATGCTGTTTATCTTTTGGAGCCGCAGACAGTTTCAGCCGTAACAGTTTGGCAAACCAAAAAAGAAAGTCCTAGTGAAATTTACTTTTCATCTCTAGCTCAAGCCAGCCAAAAATGGTCCCAGCCAGCTAGAGTTGACAAGAAATCCTTTCCTGGCGAAGATATGAATCCGGCCATCACTCCAATTTTGGTAAAAATAACGCAAGAGAGGCAGGTAAAGCAAGAAGAGGAAATTGCTTTCATAGAAGAGGAGCCTGAATGTGGTGACGGTATACTGGATAAGGGAGAAGAGTGTGAAATTGGTATTGCCTGCGTAGGGCAGGATGAGATTTGTGATTGGGATTTTTATGCTAAGAAATATGGGCTTAGATGGGCTGTGCTTTTTTCTGATTGTGAGTGCTTGCCTTTAGATGATCCTCCCGGCACTCCTCCTAGAGGACCTGACAAACCCAAGTCTCCTAAAGAGCCTGACGCTCCTTGGACTCCTGGTATACCAGGCGGACAGCAAGAGCCTTCTGGTGATAAGCCTTTTGATTTCCCTGTTGATAATTTTCCTCAAGATAAATCTCCTCTTTCTTATGGCGGGGCTGCTTGCGGGTTCAATGAAGTATTGTTGTATAGTGGAGATCAAAATAGGATAGAGTTTAAGCTCAAGCCAGAGACCAATCCAGCCAATGGCAAGATGGTTTGGGGCGGTGATTTCCCTGATTATAGCAAAAATAGCGTAGCCCTTTTTCCTTTGTCAGACCCTCCTCACAATAAATATTTCGCTGATATAAAATTTAGCAATGATGGAAGGACAATTACAATGAGAGGAATTGATTTAAAAACAGCATTTCAAATGTGTATCGGCACTTTTACTTTAGGGGCCAAGCCAGAGGAAGGCGGTTTTATGCCAGCTCCAGCTCCAGCAGGCAGTACCGTGCCTGTACCTAGTCTGCCTTAATTAGAGGCTAGGGAAAGGTTTAAGATCATTAACGAATTTTTATGTCAAAAAATAATATCATTTTATCTATTCTTATTGTAGTGATAGTTATACTGGTTGGAGCTGTATTTTATTTGTTAGGCAGACAATCATCTGTTGGACCGACTTCATCTCCGCAAATTGCAGTAGCGCCGGTTGTAGAAGATAAAGATAATGGAAGTCAAGTTGATGATAGCAAATCTAAAGCAGATCAAATTCCAGACACAAGTCAGGGGGAAGGAAATGATAACTTGCCGCCAGCGCCGGAAGAAAATGATATGCCTGAGAATAATACCCCCCCAGAGAATCCGACTCCTCCAGCTAACCCAAATCCTCCAGCTGACAATCAAAATGATAATAAATTAAATCCAGAGGAGTGTTTAACATCTACTGATTGTTCAGAAGGAGAGTATTGTGCTAAAGATATGGATAAAGGTTGTAATAGTATAGGTACCTGTAAGCAGATACCATCTGATACTTTATGTGTGCTGCAACTTGATTATGTTTGCGGTTGTGATGGCAAGACTTATCAAAACGCTTGTTTTGCTGCAGCGTATGGTGTTAATGTTAATTATAAAGGCAAGTGTTCTAATGTCGATATTAATAATTTGAAATTGGCTCCTTAATTTAGATTTTAAAAATTTTGTATGACCCAATTAAAATTTAAAAATAATTTTATTGGTTTAGCAGTAGTTTTTTTAGCAGGTTTGGTTATTGGTATATTTATAGGGAAGGGAAGTATTTCTCAGTGGCTTAATCCAGCTGAAAGTTCCAAGATTGTTTATCAGTATAGTTTTGCTGGTGAAGGTATAGATACAGTAGGACCATTTGCTTTGGCTGACGGCCTAGTGTTTATCAATATCAAGAACCAGGCCGGCCCTAATGATTATTTGGGGGCTAATTTTTATTTTGATAAAGACGGTGATGGCAAAAGAGGTGACGGTGATGAGTGGTTGGATCAGCTTATCAATGTCGGCTATGGGGATGCTGAAGCTTTTGATGGAACTATTCCAATGAAAGTTTCTGCCGGAAATCATTTTATTGATATTGATGGCGCTAGGTGGCAAATTGAGGTTATGCAACCAGCCCTTTCTGACCAACCAGCCAAGCAGTTTTCCAGCGCCAAGGGAAGGGGCCCGCAGGTGACAAAAATGTTTTATTTAGATCAAGGTGAGTATAAATTTAGAGCTACCAACAATGGCAGTAGTAATTTTATTGTTTATTTGGTTGATAATAGGGGTAATTATTCCCGTCGTTTGGTAAATGAGATTGGTGAGTTTGACAGTGACTTTACAGTAAAAGTAGTTATGCCAGGCAATTATTTATTTTATGTTTACAGTAATGGCGACTGGCAGATAGAGCCAGCAGCAGAGTGATTTTTTGCAATTTATTTTGAAAAACAAAGCCCAGGCAACACCTGGGCCTTTTGTTTGAAGTAATTAGGATTAAGTGTTAAGATGAAAAAAAATAAATTATGACAGTTACTAATATTTTACAAGATAAAATAAAAAAATATTGGCAGGTGGATGGTTTTGTTATTGAGCCAGCCAAGATGCAGTTTGGCGATTTGACTGTTAATGTTGCATTCATTTTGGCCAAGCAAAGAAAGCTGCCGCCTTTGCAAGTTGCCCGTGAAATAGCAGATAAACTTTCTCAGGATAAAGAATTAGCTGATATTTTTTCTAGGATTGAAGCGGTTCAGCCGGGCTATGTAAATTTTTACTTTAGTGATAAATATTTAAAAAATATTTTGGCTGATATTATTTCAGGAAGTTTTGGATTGAACATGGGGCAAGGTAAAAAAATAGTGATTGAATACTCTTCTCCTAACACCAACAAACCGCTTCATTTAGGGCATTTGCGTAATGACGCATTGGGTATGGCCCTGGCTAATATTTTGCAGTCTCTTGGTTTTGAAGTGATAAAGACATCGGTTATAAATGATCGCGGTATCCACATAATGCAAAGTTTACTAGCTTATCTTAAGTGGGGAGAGGGAAAAACACCTGATCAGGTTGGCAAAAAAGGCGATCAGTTTGTCGGTGATTTTTATGTGCGTTTTCATCAAGAAGCAGAAAAGGATCCAACCCTCAAAGAGGAAGCGGCTGAATTATTGCGACGCTGGGAGCAGGGAGATCAGGAAATCAGACAAATTTGGCATCAGTTGAATCAGTGGGTCTTTCAGGGGTGGCACGAAACTTACGATTTGTATGGATCTGAATTTGATAAGTGGTATTATGAAAGCGAACTTTATGATAAAGGCAAGGAGATTATCAAGCAAGCAGCTGAGAAGGGAATAGTAAAACAGCGTTCAGATGGCGCTTATGTAATAGATTTGTCTGAGCTTGGTTTGGGGTCGCGAGAGTCAGGGGAAAAAGTCTTGCTCAGAGCTGATGGCACTACAGTTTATATCACCCAAGATATTTATTTAGCAATAAAAAGATATGAAGATTTTAATTTTGACAAAATGATTTATGTAGTGGCATCAGAGCAGGAATATCATTTTAAAGTTTTATTTGCGATTTTGGATATTTTAGGCACAGGACTGTCAGATAAATTGTTTCATTTTTCGTATGGAATGGTAAATTTGCCAGAAGGGAAAATGAAGTCGCGCCAAGGCAAGGTTGTTGACGCAGATGAGCTTATTTCTCAAATGATAGATTTGGCTAAAGTTGAAATTGAACGGCGTAGCCCCAACTTGCCAACAATTGAAAAAGAAGAAAATGCCAAAGCAATTGCTTTATCTGCTATTAAATATTGGTTTTTGCGGGCCAACCCTCGCTCTACTTTGACATTTGATCCTAAGAAGTCCCTTGATTTTGAGGGTGATACAGGTCCGTATTTGCTTTATAGTTATGTTAGATTGAGAAGCATTTTAAGAAAGGCAGGCTGGAAAGAGAAAGTGAAAATAGAGCAAGATTTGCCAGAGGCGGAACGAAATTTACTGCGCAAAATGGCGCGTTGGCCTTTTGTTTTGCAGCATTTTATGGATGGTTATAATATCAATTTGATCTGTTTGTTTTTAAATGAGTTGGCAAGTGATTTTAATTCTTATTACCATTCTCATCCAGTTTTACAATCAGATGAAGAGATAAAAAAATTGCGTTTGCAGTTGATTGCCGCTGGCAGTTCTTTGTTGAAAAAAGGACTGAAAATGCTTAATATAAAAACAGTAGAAAGAATGTAAAAATTATGACCAAAGAAAAATGGGAACAAGTAAAAGGGCAGATAAAGGACAATTTTTCTGTGACGGCTGAAGGTAGTCAAGCAGGGGAAGTTGAGGGAGAGATGGTTGATTTTATTGAGTGGCAGGGGCGTGATGGTTATGAATGGCGGGCTGAATGGCATGATAAGCCTAAGGCGAAAGCAAAGAAAACAATTTATTCTCGCCGGATTGGCAGTCAAACGGTTGAACAGATTGAGTATGACCAAACAGAAAGAGTGCAATTTGCCAAATTTTTCCGTCGCCTGCCAGATGATGATTGGCGGTTAGTTGATATTGATGATTTGTGGTAGTTTTTATTGTTTTGACAAAATTAAATTTATGTTGTAATTTTTATATGTAATTATTTTTTATTTATGCCCACTAAAAGTAATATTCAATCAATTCATTCTGACAATGATTTTAGCCAAGATTTTGAGCAGCCAACAGAAGAAAACAGCGTTTTAAAATGGATTGTAGTAGTTGTAATAATAGCTTTATTGGTATTGGGAGGGTTGTATGTTATTTCCAAATATACCAGGTTCAATGTATTGGGGTTAAGCACCGCCAGTAATAATTGGCAAGCAGTTTTTCTGAGTAATGGCCAAGTATATTTTGGCAAGGTGGTTAAGGCAAATGATGATATGGTGGTTTTGAGAGATATCTATTATTTGCAAGTTACCCAACCTTTGCAAAGGTCTGGCAGTGAACAAAACCAGCCAAGTGGAGAGTTGTCATTGGTGAAGTTGGGAAATGAATTGCATGGTCCAGAGGATGAGAT
>WFTD01000109.1 GCA_015485755.1 Patescibacteria group bacterium
CTTCAGGCGGAGTTATAAAAAAAGTGAATTTTTCTGAGTTTGATAATGTCAGGCGCAGCGGTTTGATTGCTATCAAGTTAAAAAATGGAGACAACTTAGAATGGGTGAAGCCGTCTAGCGGCAGCGATGACATTATTTTGGTAACTGCCAATGGCCAAGCAATTCGCTTTAAAGAAAAGGGAGTGAGGCCGATGGGGCGCAGCGCGGCGGGCGTTCGCGGCATTAGATTGAAAAAGGATGATAAGGTGGTAGGGATGGATCTTGTTTGCGGCGGCAAGCCAGCCAAAGACGAACAGCTTTTGGTAGTAATGGAAAATGGTTTTGCTAAGCGAACCAAATTGTCTGAGTTTAAAGTTCAGGGGCGCGGCGGCAGTGGTATTCGCGCCGCCAAAATCACCAGCAAGACCGGCCAGGCAATTGCCGCCTTTATCGTTAGCGATAAAAGCGAACAAGAGGATATAATCGTTATTTCAACCAAAGGGCAGGTGATAAGGTTGCCGCTCAAATCAATTCCAGTAATTGGCAGAGCTACACAAGGAGTGAGAGTAATGCGTTTTAAGCAAGAGGGCGATAAGGTTGCCAATGTAACTTTTGTTTAGAAGGTGTAAGGTTATATAAATTTCTCTTACCACTTTATTTTCATGAATAAATTAAAAAGGATTTTTAACAAAGAAAAAAATATTATTATTGGCGCTTTGCATTTTCCGCCTCTTTTGGGGTATGATGATTTTCCTGGGTTTGATACAGCCCTGAATAATGCGCTGTATGATTTGGACTCTTTTACAAAGGGAGGCGCTGATGCGGTGATATTTGAAAATAACTATGATTTGCCCCACAAAATAAAGGTTAGCCCTTCAGTGGTGGCCAGCCTGACATATCTTGGCGAAAAGTTGAAGCAGGCAAGTAAAATCCCTTTGGGTATTAGCGTGCTTTGGAATGATTATGAAACAGCCTTGTCTATAGCTAAAATTTTGGATTTGCAATTTGTTCGCATACCGGTTTTTGTTGATAAAGTAAAGACTGATTATGGGATAATTGAGGGAGAACCAGAGGCGGTGGTAAGTTTCAGGAAGTCAATTGGAGCTCAGGAGATAGCCCTTTTTACAGACATTCATGTCAAGCACGCTGAGCTTTTATCAGATTACTCAATTGAAGAGTCAGCTCAGAAGGCAATTGCCGCTGGAGCTGACGCTCTAATCGTTACAGGTAAATGGACAGGTGATGCGCCAGAAGTGGCGGATCTTTATAATTTGCGGTCGCGGATTGACGAGTTCCCTATTTTAATCGGCAGCGGTTTGAACAAAGAAAACATTAAAGGTTTGTTTGATTATGCCAACGGAGCTATTGTTAGCACAGCTGTTAAAACTGGAAAAGGGAAAAGCCACAGCATAAACATAAAATCATATACACAAAGAATTGATCAGGCTAAAGTTAGAGAGTTGATTAGTGCCTTGAGTTGATTTGACAGTGTTTGTTTATATAATTTTGTAAATAGTTTTAAATTAATAAATCTATTTTACCTCTTCCATTTCCAACCAATTATTTCCAACTTTAACATCAACTACTAGCGGTACTTTGAGAGTGGCGACATGCTCCATTTCATTTTTAACTAATTTGGCAATAGTTTTGGTATCGCTCTCTGGCACTTCTAATACCAACTCATCATGCACTTGCATAATTAATTTTGTTTGAGGGTGCTTTTGGCTGATTTTACTGTAAACGGCAATCATTGCCAGTTTCATAATATCAGCGGCTGTCCCTTGAATAGGCATATTAATAGCCGCTCTTTCTGCCGCATTTCTTACTTGGGCAACACCTGAGTTTATCTCAGGTAAATAGCGGCGACGACCAAATAGAGTTTCAACATACCCTTTTTTTCTGGTTTGCGCGATTATTTCTTCGGTAAATTGTTTGACGCGGGCATATTTGGCAAAGTATTTATCAATAAATTGTTTGGCCTCTTGTCGGCTAATTCCAGTACGCTCTGCCAGACCAAAAGGACCCATGCCGTAAAGAATGCCAAAATTTACTTCTTTGGCTTTTCTTCTCATCTCTGGAGTGACAGCAGAAAAAGGCACGTCAAAAATATAAGCAGCAGTTGCCTGATGGATATCCTTGCCGGCTTTGAAAGTGTTGATCATGTTTTGGTCGCCTGACAGGTGGGCAACAACGCGCAGCTCTATCTGAGAGTAGTCAGCTGAGAGAAGCTTGCTTCCACGCTCAGCAATAAAAGCCCCCCTAATTTTGCGCCCTAGTTCAGTGCGGATGGGAATATTTTGCAGGTTAGGATCAGAAGAGGAAAGTCTGCCGGTAGCAGTAATTGTTTGGTTGAAACTAGTATGAATGCGCCTAGTTTTGGGGTTGATTAGTTTGGGCAAAGATTCAATATAGGTTGACTGTAGTTTGGTCAACTCGCGATATTCTAAAATTAAGGGAATAACTGGATGCAACCCCTTCATTTTTTCTAGTTCGCCAGCGGCAGTAGAAATGCCAGTTTTTATTTTTTTTAACCCCTCAGTTGGGATTTGCAGTTTTTTAAACAAGACCTCTTTTAGTTGTTGGGGTGAGGCAATATTAAATTTTATCCCGCATAGTTTGTGGATTTTATTTTCCAAAGAATCTATTTTTTTCTGAACAGTGTTTTTTAATTTATGAAGGTATTTTTCGTCTATTTTTACCCCATTCTTTTCCATGGCAAATAATACTGGAATCAGAGGCATTTCAATTTGTTTGAATAACTTGTCTAGTTTAGCCTCTTTTATTTCTTTTTTTAATTTTTGATAAAGCCTGAAAGTATAATCTGCATCCTCGCAAGCATAATCAGAAATGGTGCGTGGGTTTATCTCTGCCATTGAGAGTTGATTCTTCCCTTTTTTGCCAATCAGCGATTCAATACTAGTCATTTGATGGCCAAATTCGCTAAACACTAAAGTATCAAGTTTAATACGGCGTTCGCCTGGCTTGAGCAAATAAGCTGCTACCATC
>WFTD01000110.1 GCA_015485755.1 Patescibacteria group bacterium
GTATTTGATAGCCTACGCGGGCTAACTTCTGCCCGCCGGCAAAGTTTTGTGCCAGCCAGAAGAAAATTTTTCCTTTGGTAAGAGGTAATGAAATTGTGGGTCCAGAGAAAAGTTTATAACCACCGTTTTGATAAATTGCCTCTAAATGCAGGCCAAAGTTGTTATAAGATAAATCATGTTCGTAATAGTACTCAATTCCTTTAACTGGTGTATATTCGTTAATTGACAATAGTTTCCAATTTTTCCAGTGAGCGAAAAAGACCAAAGCAAATTGAGGGTTTATGGTTAGATCATCACCACCATATCCGAAGTTAACACCAACGCGAGCCGTGATGTTTATATTTTTGGTTAGATTAATTTGTGGTCCGGCTTCCCAAAGTATATAGCCCGTACCCACTTGGATAAAACCCTGCCAGTGTTGATTGTTGTGAATAAGGGTATATTTAGGACTAGCACCAGTTGTTGATAGTTGAAAATTAAATATATTTTGTGTTTTGCCAATAAAAGTTAAACACAAAACACCAACAATAAATAGATAGTTTTTCATTTTTATCCCCTTTTATTTTTTGTGATTATTAATGAACAAAATAATAAAGTGAAGAAATTATAATATTACAAGTTTTAAATTTTGCAAATTATTTATAATAAAACAATAACATTGTGTAATTCTATAAAAATATCAGTTAAAAACCCGAGAAAACTCTCGGGTTTTTTGTGTTTTGGGAGGTGGTAATTTTTACGCGAGATATAGTTAGGGGAAAATTTCAATTTTTAACATTATTTTTTATTTGTCATAAGTTTGTAAAGAATTTTTTTGTCAAGAGGAAGTTTTTCTCCGGTATAAATTTTTTCCAATAAAGGATCGTTATAGTGAAGGATAATTTCATAGAGATCAAAGGCAATTTTATCTGAGGCGATTATTTCATTAAACAAAAAAGTTTGTTGTTTTTTGTTTTTGACAATAATTATGGCAATTACTTTGCCATGTTGTTCGTTGTGTTCTTTTTCCCAGCTGTGGCACAGATTCAATCCGTATAGGACATGTATATTAAATCCGCGGTATTTTGCCACATAATGGCGAGGTGTGGCAAAACAGTTTTTATTACCTTCAACTTTTTCCCAGCTCAATCGCCCCCTTTCTGTTAGTTTAATTAGTCGGTTGATAAATTTTTGATGAAGATACATTTTAGTTCTCCTTTTTTATATTTAGTTTTTAAATAATATTATTAAGGTTTGTTTTTGTTGTCATCACCTAGTGTTCCTTGCTGCAGACGAAAGCAAAAAGTTCAGTAGGATGAAAGTAAGAGCTAGGGTAAACATCATCATAACTGACAAGTTTGGGCTTGTTGAAACGTCCAACGACGAATAGGCTTGGGCGGCCTTTCGAATCGGCAATTGGCTCCATTGCAATACGCACCCATTCATTTTTCGGTTGATCAGTATATTGCAAACGCAGTTGTGGCCCAACTTCAGCAGGGCAAAGGTCGAGACCAGCGCGCTTAGCGTATTCACAAATAAAGGAATATTCTTTGGTTGTATCATAACCAAATAATTCATTAACCGATACTATGACTAGCATCGCTTTAGTTTCTTTTTTGGCAATCGTAAACCTTTTGTTCATCATCATATACTTCGCCTCATCATCTACTATACCACCCACATTCATAATTTCTTTAAGGAGCATCGCCGCAGTCGGCAGAGTTCCTAGTTTTATGGTAAGGATTTTAGTCGGATAGATAACTTTCATCTTAATACCTCCTTTATATTTAGTTTTCAAATAACATTGTTTGATAAGTTAGGGTATTACAATCTATAAAATTGGACAATATAAATGTTCATTTTTTGGTATGTATTTTATTTTTTTGCTAATATAAGCTATAATTTAAGTATAAAAAAACGACGGAATTGGCGTCTAAATTAAACATATGAGAATTAAAAAAGTTTTAGAGAAGCTGGGATTGAGCTCTAGAGAAGCTTTGGTTTATAAGGCTATTTTGGAGTTGGGCGCAGGTGGCGCTCAACAAATTGCGCTTAAAGCAGGCCTGCCCAAGTCAACCACCTATGATGTTTTGAAAAAATTGAGCAAAAAAGGATTGGTTAATATTTATTTAAAGGGCAAGAAAAAACACTTTTCCGCCCAAGATCCAGAAATTTTGCGGGATAAAATAAAACAACAAGCAGAGCTATTGGATAAATTTTTACCAGACCTTCAGGCGATATATAATGTGCGGGCAATTAAACCTAAGGTTAGATTTTATGAGGGCAAAGAGGGAGTGGGGGTAGTGATTAGAGAAATTTTAAAACAAGCCAAAGAGCTTTTGGCAATTGGATCAGCAGAGGAGATCTTTACTAAATTAGATGATTATTTTCCTGATTTTGCTAAAAGACGCGCGCAAAAGAAAATCCCCCTAAGAGTTATTTTAAGAGAGTCAGCCAAAGCTGAGGAGCGCAGAAAGCTTGGACCTCAGGAGTTAAGACAAGTAAAAATTATAAAATCTCAGATAGAGTTTAAATCATTGGTTTGGCTATGGCAGAATAAACTGGCCATGGTAACTTTGGGTGATGATTTGATGGTGGTGGTAATTGAGAGTAAGGATATCGCCGACACTTGGAAGGCAATGTTTGAGGGGTTATGGAGAGGCTAATTTTTTAATCATTTCCTTTGGGTAATTGCGGCAGAAAGAAGTTTTTTACCCATAAAACAAAAATCAGGGCTAGAGTAAGTTTTGTCCCCATGCTTGTCGTGCCCTGATTTTTGTTTAGGTTTTTGTGACCTAAAATAGATCACAAAAACTTATAGAAGTTGTTTACAGCCTGTTTAGTATTAGCGGATTTTTGTTTCCAAGAATAATATTCCCAAGGATTTTTTTTACTGCCGCCTTTTTGTTTTTGCCAACTTCTTTTAAAGCGGCGGTAGTTTTTTGTTAGGGATAACAACCAAGAATTGTGATAGTTGTATTTCATAATTTTTATTATCTACACTTAGACTTTATAACACCATTAAATAATCAACAATATTATTTTTTTGGCTAATATTAGAGAAAATTTTTTATGATATTATTATCTTAAGTTTATTCACAGCTTATTTTATTTATTTGTTTGTATTTGTCTACTTGTTTTACTTATTTTTTCCACATAATATGTTAATAAGTGATTTTTATTGTTTATGAAGTTGTATTTGTCAGATATAAAAACACACAAAGTAATAGCTGGTTTAGATGAGGCGGGCAGAGGATCTTGGGCTGGGCCGGTGGTGGCTGGTTGTGTGGTCATAACTGAAGATGATTTGGCAAACAAACAAGAAAAATTGCAACAATTATTACCGCAAGTTAAAGATTCTAAAGTTTTACTTCCAACAAAAAGGGAAGAGTTATTTGAAATTATCTTAAAAAATTTTATTTGGGGAGTGGGTGTTGTTTCAGCTGGGGTGATTGATAAAATTGGTATAGGCAAGGCGGTTAAGCAAGCAATGAGGTTGGCTGTAAGAAAAACCAAAGCAGCCCCCCGGCTTTTGCTGGTTGATTATTATTCTAATATTGGTTTACCAATTAAGACTAAAGGTATAACTAAGGGAGATGCGAATGTATTTTGCATTGCCGCTGCATCTATCATAGCTAAGGTTTATCGGGATAGGTTAATGTTTAAATATGGCAAGCAGTTCAATTCTTGGCAATTTTCCCAGAATAAAGGTTATGGCACAGCCGAACACCGTCAACTGCTTAAGGCTTATGGGTTAAGCCCAATTCACCGCCGCAGTTTTGCGCCAATGAAGTTTTTGGGCAAATAATTTTGTTTTATTTGTTGTTATTTGTTAAAATAAAAGCAAGTTTTAGTTATGCCAATATTATCTCAAGTAAAATCAAACCTGATAAATCCAGATGAAGTCTTGCGCCGAGTTGGTGTTAAGGCTGGTATGCAGGTGGGTGATTTAGGGTGTGGCAATGGTTATTTTACTTTGGCCGCTGCTAGGTTGGTTGGAGATTCTGGTCGGGTATTTGCGGTTGATGTTTTAAAATCATGTCTGGACACTGTTAGAAGAGAAGCTGAACGTAATAATTTGTTGAATATAGTTACAGTTTGGTCTAATTTGGAAATAGTTGGCGCTACCAATATCCCTGAGGCTAGTTTGGATTTGGTAATTATAAAAAATTCATTATACCAATCAACCAATCGCCAGAATTTTATTCAAGAAGCTGAGAGATTATTAAAAAATAACGGAAAAATGTTAATTATTGAATGGATAAAACACCCCACGCCAATTGGTCCGCCAGTAAGTGATAGGATTTCAGCAGACGATTTAAAACAAATTTTATCTACTTTTCCCAGTCTTGAGATTGTTGACAATTTTGATCCGGGCAAATATCATTATGCATACTTAATTCAAAAGAAATAAAACCTATGCTTGATAAGATTTTGAGTATATCTTTTTGGTTTGATTTGACTCCGGGCGGATGGCAGTCTTTGCGCCTGTTTTTTGGCGCAGTTGGTTTGGTTTTGGTTGTGGCAGGAGCGGTTTTAAAGTATTACCCCAATATTAAACCTGACTTTAAATATAGAAAAACTATCAACCGATTAGGAAATGGATTTATTGCAGCTGGTGTATTAGAGCTTATTTTGTGGTGGTGGCGCGATCAGCAAGTGCCGTTTTTTTCAGCTCGTTTTTGGTATGCTTTGTGGGCAGGAGGAGTAGTTGTTTGGCTGGTGTTTGTGGTGGGATCATTTAGACGCACCAAAAAAAGACAAGAAGAACAGGCTAGATACAAAGAAGAATTTGCAAAATATTTGCCCAAAAGAGAAAAATAACTAAAGAAATAAAAATATGACAGTCAACCTTAGCGATTTTTTGCCGCAGGTTGATTTTTTTTACTCAGACGATTTTTTGTCTTTGCCGCATTCTCGCAAGGTAGCTCTAGTTGGCCAAATACTAGCTCGGCAATTTTTATTAAATAAAGACAGGGAGATTTTAGCAGAAAATTATTATACTAATCCTGGCGAGATTGATATTGTTGCTCGAGATAAGTCAGGCCGCATATATTTTGTTGAGGTAAAAACTAGAACATCAGAACGCCAAGGAAGAATAGAAGAAAGTGTTCACTTATACAAACAACAGTCCTTACTAAGATCTGCTTATGTTTATCTTTACCACAAAGGTTGGTTGGGCAAGGTCAGTTTTCAAATAGATGTGGTATTTGTTCAGGTTGATTTACAAGCAAAAACTGCCAAAATAAAATATTTAGCCAATGTAATTGAGGATAAGTATTAATTTGCACAAGTTGTTAACATTTTGTCTACTTGTCCTTCGTAAAATAAATTTTTAAACTAGGATTGCGCACAATGGAGAGAGTGGGCGCATTTGTGGTTTTTGAATTAAATTAATTTATATGTCAGCTAAGCTTTTATTTAGATTGGTTTTATTTATTGCGCTTGTAGGATTGAGCGCGTCAATAGGTTATTTTACCGCTCAAGCGGCAGTGCCTACTCCAACTTTGTTGAGGGTAGAGACAACTGACAATCCAGCTCGTCCGTGGATAGTAGGTTTAACCCCCAACAATGTTGAGGTGGAAGTGTGGATTAATAACAAGCCAGTAGGTTGGTCTAAAATAGTAAACTCTCCCTCTGGTACAGCCAGTTTTGGTTGGTCTCCCTCTTATGATTTCAAGCCGGGTTTATATGAGGTTAAGGTAAGAGGTAAATTTGGGGATAATTATTCTAATTTTAGCCAAAGTTTGTCAATAAACATACCTTGGCCAACGCCCCAGCCAGTATTGGTAGAGCCAGAAGTGTTTGATGATTATGTTTTAATTAGAGGACTTATTGCCAATAATACAAAGGTTAAAATATACATAGATGACAAGTTGTGGGCAGATTTTGCTGTTCCCAATCATCCTTCCGGAACTACTAATTTTTGGTTTAAAGCCAGGAATCTTTTGAATGGAGAGCATGTTGTTTATGCAAGAGCTTATGACGCAATAGGGAAATTGAGCAAACCTAGCAACAATTTTACTTTTTCAACTGAATTTCAGCCTGTGGCAAGCGGAGAGGCAAGAGAGAAAAATGAGCTGCCATCTGCTGATCAAAGTAAAAAAGACAGACAAAAAGACAACAGCCAAGCTGATGCATCTAGACAAGAGGAAAACAGCAGTCAAGACATTAAAACAAACCAAGCAGAACCTGCTGAAGAAAGCAGGGATGACAACAAAACTGAAGATGAAGATTTAATTAAGTTGTTTGGCAATAGCACAACTTCTGTCAGTGAGACAGAAGTAAACCAGCTGGATCAGGACCAGACAGCAGCCAAGGAAGAACGCAATCGTTTAATTGGGTTTGGTTTGTTAGCGATAATAGTTATTTTGCTTTTAACTTGGTATAAAATGGAGCAAAAGCGTTTGCTGGCCAAAGAAGAAGATAAACAAGAAAGCAAGGGAGATTCGGATAAAGATAACAGCCAAACAGAGGCTGATAACCCCAACCAGAGCGATCAGGGGGAAGATAGGCCGGACTCTGACACCACCAAAAACAACCAAGAAAAACCAAACAGCTAATCAGGGTCAATTTTAGACAAACAAAAACAGCAGCTTTGCTGCTGTTTTTGTTTTGACAATTGGTTAAAAATTTGTTATCTTATTTAAGAGTTGATGACTCGATATTTTTTATATTAAGCTATTTTTATGAGTGTACCAAAAAGAAGACAAACAAAAACCAGAAGAAATAAACGCAGGTCTCATCATCATGTTACCCCGCCCAACTTGGGCAAATGCCAGAATTGCGGAGCTGCGGTTGTATCTCACCAAGCTTGCCCTAATTGTGGTTATTATGGCGGCAGGCAGGTTCTAACAACCAAAACCGCTTTAGATAAGCAGGCTAAATCTTAAAATTTATGTCCAATCGGCATTTAGCTCGCACATTAGCACTGCAAACTTTATTTGAATGGGATTTTCAGGGTAAACCAGCTGGTCGTTTACCAGAAATGTTAAAGTATACTTTCAAAGAATTTGCCCCTGATTTTGATGATCAGGGTTTTGCTAATAGCATCTTGGAGGGGGTAGAAAAGCATTTGTCGGAGATTGACAGTTTGATAACTAAATACGCGCCGGAATGGCCAATAGACCAAATAACAGCCATTGATCGCAATGTATTAAGATTGGGGATTTATGAGTTGAAATTTGCACCTGACATACCCCCAAAAGTAGCTATCAATGAAGCGATTGAACTGGCCAAAACTTTTGGTAGTGATTCATCAGGTAAATTTGTCAATGGAGTTTTAGGTTCTATTTATAAGGTAATGGAAGAAAATGGCGAAAAACAAGGAATGGATAAGGCGCCAATGGGGCCGAGGCAATATTCAGCCGGGGGCGTGGTTTGGCACCAAGATGAGAGGGGGGTAAAAATCGCTTTAATACTGGATGGGCATGGACGCTGGACATTTCCCAAGGGCAGGATTGAGCCAGGCGAGAACGCGGAGATGGCAGTTAAGCGGGAAATTGGTGAAGAGATAGGTTTGACCAAGCTGACAGTTGGCGACAAGGTTGGGGAAATGGAGTTGGTTGTACGCGAGCCCAATGCTTTACCCTACCCCAAAACAGTTTATATGTTTTTGGTAAAGGCAGATGATAGCGAGCTTAAACCAGACAAGGGTTCAGGTGAGGTTAAAGATGCCAGATGGGTTGATTTTGAAGCCGTTGATAATGTTCTTGGTTATGACCAAGCCAAACAAATTTGGCAAAACGCCGCTAAAAAGCTATCAAACCAGTTAAGTAATTAGTTATGAACAAAGATTTGTCACAATTAGAAGGTGTTATTGGTGTTGAGTTTAACAATCAAGATCTTTTGCGGCAGGCATTGGTACATCGGTCTTATTTAAATGAACACCCTAATTTTCCTTTGCCGCACAATGAGAGACTGGAGTTTTTGGGCGACGCCGTGCTAGAGTTGATTGTTACTGACTATCTTTATCGCAATTATGACAAACCAGAAGGCGAACTTACTAATTGGCGCGCCAGTTTGGTTAACGCTAAAATGTGCGCGGGAGTGGCTCGGGAGATTGATTTAGAAAAATTTTTATACCTCTCCAAAGGAGAACAAAAAGATACAAACATAAAAGCAAGAAATTATATCTTAGCCAATGCTATTGAGGCATTAATTGGTGCTATTTATTTGGATCAGGGGTACGAAGCGGCAAAGAAGTTTGTTCATGATCGTATTATTAGTAAACTGCCTTATATTTTAGAAAACAAACTTTACCTTGATCCCAAAACTCATTTTCAGGAATTGTCACAAGAAAAAGAAGGCATCACTCCAATTTACAAAGTTATAGATGAGACTGGCCCTGATCACAACAAGACTTTTAAAGTTGGAGTTTATTTGAACGATAAATTGGTTGGTACTGGCGAGGGGTCAAGCAAACAAGAAGCGCAAATGGCCGCAGCTGAAGAAGCTCTAAAAGTTTATAAGCAGAAATAAATGTCAATAAGCATATTATTTGTCAGTTCATTGCTTTTGATGTTGATAGGGTTAGCAGGGGTGGTAATTCCTATTTTGCCAGGACTGCCTCTTATTTTTTTTGCTTATTTGATTTTTGCTTGGTTGACAGGCTGGCAAATAATATCGCCACTGTTTGTGATTGGGGTTGGCGTTGTTGTTGCCGTTGGCCTGTTGTTTGATTACTTGGCTTGGCGGTGGCAAGTAAAGAAATATGAGGTATCTCGCTCTGGGTTTTGGGGAGCGATTTTGGGCAGTTTGTTTGGTTTGGTGGTTTTTAGTGTTGTTGGTATGGTGGTAGGGGCTATGGCCGGAGCTTTTGTTGGCGAGTTGGTTGACGGAAAGCCTCATCCAGTAGCTTGGCGATCAGCTAAGATTGGTCTAATCTCAATCTTAGCTGGTGGGTTTTTTAGATTGATAGTGGGGGTAATTTTGATTGGTTTGTTTTTTTGGGTGGTGTTAACAGCTTAGTTTATGTTTTTGGAAAAAATACAACTCAATGGATTTAAATCATTTGCTCAGCCAACTGAATTGCGTTTTACTAAAGGCATTACTGCTGTAGTTGGCCCCAATGGTTCTGGCAAATCAAACATTGCCGATGCGATTAGATGGGTATTGGGAGAACAATCAATGAAAATGATTAGAGGGAAGAAGTCTGAGGATGTTATTTTTGCCGGGAGTGACAAAAAGTCCCGTTTAGGAATGGCAGAGGTTTCTTTGTTTTTAAACAATAATGATGGCCAGGCCCCAATAGATTTTTCTGAACTTTTTATCACAAGACGCTTTTATCGGTCGGGTGAAGGAGAGTACCTTTTAAATGGCGGTAAAGTAAGACTTAGCGACATCCAATTGTTACTTGCCCAGGCTGGCATTGGACAAAGAAGCTATGCTGTGATTGGTCAAGGGCAGATTGATCAAGTTATTGTGGCCACTCCCAGCGAAAGAAAAGCGTTTTTTGATGAAGCAACTGGGGTGAGGCAATTTCAAATCAAAAGAGAGCAAGCTTTGTCAAAACTAGAAAAAACTTGGGAAAATTTACAACAGGGACTAGTCTTGCTAGAAGAAATAGAGCCGCGCTTGCGTTCCCTTACCAGGCAGGTAAAAAGACTTGAGCGCAAAGAAGAAATTGAAAAAGAATTGCGCAAGCGGCAGGAATTTTATTATTACCAGCGTTGGCAGGATTTGCATACAAACAAACAAGAACTTATCAGCAAGAGAAAAGTTTTAACCCAACAAAGAGAGGGGCTGCAGCAAGAACTTTCCAAGTGGCAAAACAAGATTGAATCATTGCAGGTCAAAGATGAGCATGGCAGCAAAATGAATACACTACAAAGGCAGTACGATCAATTACAACAACAAAAACAGCAATTAATGCGCAAATTGGCTTTAGTTGAAGGAGAGGAGGATAAACAATTGGCTGTTCAGTATGGTTATGATCATGTTTGGGCCAAACAAAAGATTGAAGAATTGCATTTAGCAAAGAAAAAAATAGAGGAGGAACTGCAAGAAAACAACAAACTAATAAAAGAAACAGAAGGCAAAATAAAAGAACTCCAAGACAGGCAACTTCAAATAGAAAAGGAATGGCAAAAGCTAAATGATTTAATCAAACAGACCGATGAGGAAAGAAGGGATGAGGCAAACAGAATCATAACAGCAACCCTTCAGGAAATAACCAGCGAAGTTGATTTTATTATAAGCAGTAACTTGCCAGCAGAGGAGATAAAAAGCAAGTTAGAAGGCATTAAAAATAAATTAAATACAATCCAAATTAAGTGGCAGGAGCAGATAGGCAGTGTTGACACTTTGACTGATCAGAAAAAACAGTGGGGTGATTTAGAGAAAATAATAGCAAACAAAGAAGAGGTGATTAAGCAAATAACTGATAAACAAAGCTTTTTGCAATCAATAAAAACCAAGGTAAAATGGCAGAATGACCAACTAGACAAAATCAAAACAGAAATAGCCGAACTATCCGCTTTTACTATTGCTAATGAAAAAAATAATAACAATAAAATTGATATTTCTGCTAAGGAAAACTTGCAAAAGCAACTTCAGGACATTGAAGACAAGTTAAAGAAAGTGTATGAAGAGATTGGAAGTTTTCACCGCCAAGAACAAAACAAGAGAGATGAACTTATATCTTGGCAAAATAAAATTAGAGACCAGCAGGACAAAATAAGAGAGGTTGACAACTTGCTCCATCACCTTGAAATAGAGTTGACTAAATTGGAAACCAGGTTAGAAGATTTGTCTTTAACTGTCCATCAGGAACTAGGGGAACTTTTGCCGGTTTTATTGGAAAAATGGCAGGGGAACAAGCCGTTTGTGGAGGGTGATTATTCTCTTGATCAGGTATGGCAAAAAATAGAAGATTTAAAGAAAAAGAAAGAGCTTATTGGCGGGATTGACCCTGAGGTTGTTACAGAATACCAAGAGGTAAAAGAGAGGTTTGATTTTTTGCATGGTCAGGTTGATGATTTACAAGAAGCTGTGAAGAAATTAGAAAATGTTATCAAGGAACTGGATGAGGTTATAAACCATCAATTTTCTGCCAATTTTCGGCAGATTAACAAGCTATTTGCCCACTATTTTAAAACTTTATTTGGCGGCGGTAAGGCTGAGTTGGTTTTGTTGCGCGCAGATGAAGTTGAAGACGAAGAAGGCGATGAAGAGGAAAATAATGTTGATGCAGTTGCCAAGGTTAAAAACAAATGGAAAAAAAACCAATTTGGCATTATTGGAGTTGATATAAAAGCCATTCCTCCCGGTAAAAAAATGAAAGGCGTGGACATGTTGTCTGGCGGTGAAAGAGCGATGACGTCAATTGCGCTTATTTGCGCTATTATTGCCAACAACCCCTCTCCTTTTATTGTACTTGATGAAGTTGACGCGGCTTTAGATGAGGCTAATTCCATTCGTTTTGCTGAAATAATTTCTGAATTATCCAGCAAAACCCAGTTTATAGTTATCACCCACAATCGTGCTACTATGGAAAAAGCAGATATATTGTATGGAGTGACAATGGGGCGTGATGGGGTATCCCATTTATTGTCGGTAAAATTTGAAGAAGCAGAGCGTTATGCTAATAGGTATTAATTATTGACATTATTTATTGTTTTTGATAATATTCAATCTACGTTAATTATTAAAATTTCTGGTTATGTTAGTTATTCGTTTAACTAGGGTAGGCAAAAAGAATCAACCTGAATACAGATTTATTGTTAGCGAGAAGCACAAAGATCCATGGGGAGACGCGTTGGAGTATCTTGGCTATTATAATCCCCGCACGGAACCGCCAACCATCAATCTCAAAGAAGAGAGGATAAAATATTGGTTAAATCATGGGGCTCAAGTTTCAGATACGGTTAAAAATATTTTAATTGACAAAGGCATTTTGAGCGGACAAAAAGCTAAACCAAAAGGAATCAGAAAAAACAAGAAAAAGGGCGAATCAGAAGCAGAGGAAGGAGAGCAGGCAGCAGCGGAAAAAACAGCAGATGAAAATGCTAGCGACCAAAGCAAAGCTGAGAACCAAACTGAGAACAAGCAGGCAGATTAAATTTCAAATTTTGTTTATAAAAAACAGCGCTGACAGCGCTGTTTTTTGTTAATAGTTTTCGGTTACAAGTAGTATTTCTTCAGGGGTTGTTTCTCCAGCTAATATTTTTTCCAAACCATGCTCGCGCAACGATTGCATCCCACCTTGTTTAGCCAGAGCGGTTAGCTTATCAAATCCTACGCTCTTGTTTTGTAGAATAATACTTCTAATCTCATTGGTTATTTGCATAACTTCAAAAATAGCAACACGCCCTTTGTAGCCGGTATTTTGACAAGCAGAACATCCTCGTCCGCGATAAATTTCTCGGTTAATTTTGACCCCCAAGGCGCTTTGCACTTCAGGGGAGGGCAAATAAGCTTCTTTGCACTGATTGCAAATTTTTCTAACCAGTCGTTGGGCAACCACGCCTTGAACCGCATAAGCAATTAAAAATGGCTCTACTTCCATATTTATCAGCCTAATAAGAGCCCCCACGCTGTTGTTGGTATGCAGTGATGAAAAAACCAGATGTCCAGTAATAGCGGCCTGCACAGCAATCTTGGCTGTTTCTTTGTCTCTAATTTCACCCACCATAATAACATTGGGATCTTGTCTGAGCAGAGCTCGCAAACCGCTAGCAAAAGTAACGCCTCTTTCCTCGTCAATTTGCGTTTGTCTTAATAGAGGCAGATGGTATTCAATTGGATCTTCTAGGGTAACAATTGATTTGTCAATAGAGTTTATTTGGTTGAGAGCTGAGTATAGAGTGGTGGTCTTGCCGGATCCATTAGGTCCGGTTACAAGCAGAAGTCCATATGGCTTGTTTATCATTTTGGTAAAGGTTTCTAGTTGGGATTGGTTCATACCTACGTGTTTTAACCCAAGCTCTATTTGTCTTGATAAGAGTATTCTCAGTACAGCTGATTCGCCGTACATAGTAGGAAAAATAGAAAAGCGTATATCAAGATTTTCCCCGCCAATTTTTATGGGGAAACGGCCGTCAATAATAGCTTTTTTGTCGCCGATGTCTATCTGTCCCAATACTTTTATTCTGGTGATAATTTGAGAGTGGGTCTTTATATCCTCCCTGCCAACTTCATGTAATTTTCCATCAATCCTAAATCTTACGCGCAGATAATCAATATCTGGTTCAAAATGAATATCGGAGGCCCCCATGTTGACAGCAGTCAACAAGTAGTTATTAAGCAGGCTTATAGTTGAGATATTGTTAGTTTCATTCATGTCTTTATTATAACTAACATTTTTTCTATTGACAAAATTTGTTTTTTTGGTATGATGTTATTATGTACTTTGGTAATTTAATTAAAGAAGTAAGGTAAGTTGGTCGCTACCGAGCTTCTTTGTTATTTTAGTTTTGGTTAAGAATTAATTGCAAAACAATGACTGAACATCAAGATCAGCAGTTTGTTGAGATGGTCGTCAAGAATTTGGTTGATCATCCTGAAGATGTGTCAACCGAGCGCAAGATTGATGAGATGGGTGTCCTTATCACCCTCAACATCAATCCCAAGGACATGGGACAGGTAATTGGCCGCAATGGTCAAACCGTCCGCGCTATCAGAACTTTGCTTAGAGTGGTTGGCGCTCGTCATAATGCTCGCGTTAACTTAAAAATCAACGAGCCAGCTGGCGGCAGACAGTCAGCTAAATCAGAAGAGGCTGATACTTCAGCAGTTGACGATTTGCAACTTTAATCATACAAATCAACCCCCGCCCTTAATGGGCGGGGGTTTTGTTTTTTGTTTATTTTGGTTAGTATAGTATTATGGAATTTCATATAATCACAATCTTTCCCCATATATTTGATTCATATATAAATGAATCAATTTTAAAGAGGGCGCAAAAACAAAAATTGATATCAATCAAAACACACACTCCCCGCCAGTTTGCTTCGGATAAGCATCGGACAGTTGATGACCGCCCTTATGGTGGTGGTCCTGGCATGATTTTGATGTTTGAACCAATTTACAAGACCATCAAGAACATCCCCAAAAAGAAAAAAAGAAAAATTATCATGCTTGATCCTAGCGGAGAGCAGTTTACCCAGCAAAAGGCAGAGGAATATTCTAGATTAAATCAATTGATATTATTGGCAGGGAGATATGAAGGTTTTGATGCTAGATTGGAGGAGGTTGTTGATGAAAAAATTTCTATTGGACCGTATGTATTATCAGGAGGAGAGTTGCCAGCTTTGGTTGTGGTTGAGGCGGTTAGTCGTTTGTTACCGGGAGTGTTGGGTGATGAGGAATCAATTAAAGATGAGACTTTTTCTCAGAGTCTTGACTATATTGAATATCCTCAATATACTAGACCAGAGAAGGTAAAGCACAAAGGTAAGGTTTTGCAGGTTCCTCCTATTCTTCTTTCTGGTAATCATGCAGAAATAGAAAAATGGCGCAAGCGGCAGTCCAAGTTAAGAAAAAGAAAATTAGGATAGTTGTGTATATCTTGTGGACTTGACAACATCAAAAAAGTAGGTTATGCTAATAGAGGTCAATTTGTTATAATCATTAACATCAAAACAGCCAGGTGTTATAATTTGACAAGTTAATTTCACCAGAGGGAGAAAAAACAGTGATACTCAAAAATTGGGTGTCTCTGTTTTTTCTCTCACTTTGTGAGAGAGCGCTGTTTGACAACTGAAAAAGTGTTGAGAAAACTTTAAGCCGTACGTAAGTACATATATCTTACTCTCAATTTTCTTTGAGAGTTTGATCCTGGCTTCCCGATATTCGTCGGGACAAGCAGGATTTCATCCTTCGCCAGCCATTGGTTGGCAGGGGTGAAGCGGAGTTATACTTCGCCAAACTTTCACTGAATTTCCTTGAGAGTTTGATCCTGGCTCAGGATGAACGCTGGCGGCGTGTCTAAGGCATGCAAGTCGAGCGAGGGTTGGTCCTTTTGGATTTCAACTCTAGCGGCAAACGGGAGAGTAACACATTGGTAACCTACCCCCAAGACAGGGATAACTCCGCGAAAGCGGGGCTAATACCTGATGTGCTCCTTAAACTTCGGTTTAAGGAGTAAAGCTTCGGCGCTTGGGGAGGGGCCTATGGCCTATCAGCTTGTTGGTGAGGTAATGGCTCACCAAGGCGACGACGGGTAGGGGGTGTGAGAGCATGGCCCCCCTCACTGGGACTGAGACACTGCCCAGACTCCTACGGGAGGCTGCAGTCAAGAATCTTCCGCAATGGGCGCAAGCCTGACGGAGCGACGCCGCGTGCCGGAGGAAGCCCTTCGGGGTGTAAACGGCTTTTCTGGGGGACGAATCCGTGACGGTACCCCAGGAATAAGGGGCTGCTAACCTCGTGCCAGCAGCAGCGGTAAGACGAGGGCCCCGAGCGTTATCCGGATTTACTGGGCGTAAAGCGTGCGCAGGCGGCCAAATAAGTCCTTGGTTAAATCATGGGGCTCAACTCCATGGCTGCCAAGGATACTGTTTGGCTTGAGGCCGGGAGAGGCGAGTGGAATTGCTGGTGGAGGGGTTAAATCCGTTGATATCAGCAGGAACACCGAATGCGAAGGCAGCTCGCTAGAACGGTCCTGACGCTGAGGCACGAAAGCGTGGGGAGCGAAGAGGATTAGATACCCTCGTAGTCCACGCCGTAAACGATGGATGCTAGGCATTGGTAGTGTCGACCCTATCAGTGCCGTCCAACCAAGCTAACGCGTTAAGCATCCCGCCTGGGGAGTACGACCGCAAGGTTTAAACTCAAAGGAATTGACGGGGACCCGCACAAGCGGTGGAGCATGTGGTTTAATTCGACGCTAAGCGAGGAACCTTACCAAGGCTTGACATCTCAGGAAAGCCCCAGAAACGGGGACGTGCCTTCGGGAACCTGATGACAGGTGATGCATGGTTGTCGTCAGCTCGTGCTGTGAAGTGTACCCTTAAGTGGGGTAACGAGCGCAACCCTCACGCTATGTTAAATATTCATAGCGGACTGCCGGGGATAACCCGGAGGAAGGTGGGGATGACGTCAAATC